>NZ_PIGG01000069.1 GCF_002924445.1 Minwuia thermotolerans | reverse complement strand
GATGAGCCAGATCCTCCAAAGGCACATCACGTCAAGACGCCCATTTTATCTGACGACGGACAATGGCCGTGGTAGAGGCCGGTTGTCGCCCATTCGCCGACACCGTCGACGGTCAGAATTGCCGCATTGTCGTAACCGGACCCATCAAATGCCGCGGCCGCGTGGGAAAGGTGGTGTTCGGAGTAGTGGACCGGACCTTCGTAGCCGATCTCCGACTTCAGCAGGGCCGGCAGATCAGCTCCCTCGTGGATGTAGTGGCGTACGTGCCGGTCGACGACGGAGAGGTCCGACTGCGGATAGGACTTCGCGACCGAAAGGGCGCGCTCCAGTTTCAGCAATTCCTTCTCGTAGAAGGCGACCGCGTCGATCTGGCCGGCTTCGATACCTGCTTCCCGGAGGCAGTAGCGGATCGCCAGGCCCGGGAACCGGCTGTCATGCTTGCGGCGGGAAAACCGCTCCTCCTCCGCGGCGGCCACTATCTGACCGTCGCGGATCAGCGCTGCGGCCGCATCGTGATAGTAGCAGGACAGGCCGAGAATGATCACCGCTGGTCACCATAGGGATTCGAGAGGTCGAAGCGGTGGCGACGGCGGTCCGTCCATGTGCTCTCGCCTTCCCGGCTGGGGATCGGCTCGGCCATGGCAATCAGTTCCCTGATGATCCTGAGGCGGCGATCTTCATCATCAAGGGAGGCATCCGCTGCAGTGGTCTTCGACATTGGGGCTTCTGAACTCCGCTGGAATCGGCTCGGGTCTTATAACCACACGTGCCACCCGCAGCAAAGTCCGAAGGCAGACCCGGACTCGGGGTTGCCGGCGATTAGTGATCCGCGTTCCAGAGCAGGAATGTTTTGGGTCGCGGAGGGAGGCTGCGACGAGTCCTCGATGATGTGGCGATTGTGTCGATCCGACCCCTTCGGGCTTTGTCCGCCGCTCGCCTCTCCCCCTATGGATTGTTCCATTGCGAATGACTATACCGGGCGTCCCGTGCCCGCCATTGGGGCCTCAGGCGCAGAGGAACAGGGACAAGCATGACGGTTTCGGAACGGATCGCCGTGGTCGGTCTGGGCTATGTGGGGCTGCCGCTGGCCGTGGCGTTTGCGCGGGCCGGCCTGGATGTCGTCGGCTATGACATCAGCCGCGCGCGGGTCGAGGAGCTGGCGGGCGGCCACGACCACACGGGCGAAGTCGAGGACGGTGGCCTGGCCGGGCTCGAAGGCATGTTCACCTGCGAACCGGAGCGTCTGGCGGACAGGACGGTCTACATCTTCGCGGTGCCGACGCCGGTCGACAGCGCCAACGTGCCCGACTTCGGGGCCCTGCTGGGCGCCTGCCGTCTGGTGGGGCCGCACCTGCGCCCCGGCGATCTGGTGGTCATCGAATCGACGGTCTATCCCGGCGTCACCGAGGAAATCTGCGGTCCCGAACTGGCGCGGATATCGGGGCTCAAACTGTTCGAGGAGATCAAGCTGGGCTATTCGCCCGAGCGCATCAATCCGGGCGACCGCGAACATACGCTGGAGCGGATTGTCAAGGTCGTCTCCGGCCAGGACGCGGAAACGCTGGGTCGCGTGCGCGCGCTCTACGACACCGTGATCAAGGCAGGCACGCACCCGGCCGAATCGATCAAGGTCGCCGAGGCCGCCAAGGTGATCGAAAACATCCAGCGCGACATCAACATCGCCCTGGTCAACGAACTGGCGATGCTGTTCGACCGCATGGGCATCGAGACCGAGGCCGTGCTGCGCGCCTCCGGCACGAAATGGAACTTCCTGCCGTTCCGGCCCGGTCTGGTCGGCGGCCACTGCATCGGCGTCGATCCCTATTACCTGACCCACCGGGCCGAGCAGCTCGGCTTCCACACACAGATGATCAGCGCCGGCCGACGCATCAACGACAGCGTTGCCGGCTTCGTGGCCCAGAAGGTGCTGGAACTGCTCTACCGCCACGGCCGCAAGGCGCCCGGCCGCAAGGCGGCGATCCTCGGGCTGACCTTCAAGGAGAACGTGCCGGACCTGCGCAACAGCAAGGTCGAGGCTCTGGTCAGGCAGCTCGGCAATTACGGTCTCGAGGTGGTGGCCCACGATCCGGTGGTCGGCGCCGCGGAGGTCCGCGAGGAACTGGGGCTGACACTGTGCGGCGACGACGACGTGCTGGACGCCGACTGCGTGATCCTCGCCGTGCCGCACGACGCCTATCTGAAGGACGACGCGGCCTGGGTCATCGACCGGCTGGGCGATGACAGCATCGTCGTCGACATCAAGAGCCGGCTGCCGCGGGCGCGGCTGAAACCCTCTCAGGTCTACTGGAGCCTGTGAGCGCGCGCGGCGCAACGCGGGAAAGCGGGAGAACGGACGACATGACGGCTGCGGATGGGACGATGACCGTGCTGGTGACGGGCGCGGCCGGATTCATCGGCTATCATGTGGCCGAGCGCCTGCTGCGCGACGGCGTGCGCGTTGTCGGTCTCGACAATCTCAACAGCTATTACGACGTCCGCCTGAAGGAGGCGCGGCTGGCGCGCCTGCGCGGTCATAACCGCTTCGCCTTCGTCCGCGCCGCGCTGGAGGACCGTCAGGTGATCGAGGACGCTTTCGCCGAGCATCGCTTTACCCACGTGGTCAACCTGGCCGCACAGGCCGGCGTGCGTCACTCGCTGGAGGCGCCGCGCGACTATATCGACAGCAACATCGTCGGCTTCATGAACATTCTCGAATGCTGCCGTCACGGCGAAGTCGCGCATCTGGTCTATGCCTCGTCGAGTTCGGTCTATGGCGGCAACGAGAAGCTGCCCTTCTCGGTCTCCGACAATGTCGACCACCCGAAGAGCCTCTATGCGGCGACCAAGAAGGCCAACGAGCTGATGGCGCATGCCTACAGCTCGCTCTACGGCATCCCGACGACGGGCCTGCGCTTCTTCACCGTCTACGGCCCCTGGGGCCGGCCCGACATGGCGATGTATCTGTTCCTGGACGCGATCTACGCCGGCAAGCCGATCAAAGTCTTCAACAATGGCGACATGATCCGCGACTTCACCTACATCGACGACATCGTGGAGAGCGTGGTGCGGCTGGTGCCGCAGGCTGCGGCGCCGGATCCCGGTTTCGATCCGAAGGCGCCCGATCCGGCGACGAGCTGGGCGCCGGCCCGGGTCTACAACATCGGCAACTCCCGACAGGAGCACCTGATGCACGTCATCGGCCTGCTGGAGCAGGCGACGGGCATCGAGGCGGCGAAGGAATTCCTGCCCATGCAGCCGGGCGACGTCCAGGCAACCTGGGCCGATACGGCGGCGCTGGAGGCGGCGATCGGCTTCACGCCGGACACGCCGATCGAGGAGGGCGTCCGCCGCTATGTCGCCTGGTACCGCGACTATCACGGGAAATAGCCTGGCCGTTCCGTCCTCGCGGCGGAGCGGCTCGAGGCGGCCGAAACCCTAGCGGGCTTCGATTTCGGCCAGCAGATCCCGGGACTGCTCCTTCAGGGAATCGTTGCTGTCGGGGGATTCGATGATCCGGTTCAGGATAGCGACGGCGGCCTCTTTATCGCCGTCGGCGTAGCCCTGATCGGCAAGGATCAGCGCCCGCCAGTAGTCGGCATTGTCCGAACCCTCGAGGCTGGGGCGTTCGAAATAGGCCAGCGCGGCGGCCAGATCCCGTTCCACGCCGACGCCGTTGTAGAGTTCGGTCCCGGCGACGAAGGCGCCGATGCGGGAATCGAACTTCTCGACGGCGGCGCGGGCGAGATCGAAGGAAAGCGCCCTGTTGCGCTCTGCCACCGGGCCGCTGCGGAATTCACGCGAGAATTCGATGGCCTTTTCCTCGCCGACGGCCGCGACGTAATCGTCGACGAACAGCCGCCTTGCGTCCTCCTCCAGGCCTTCGTAGCGGAGTTCCAGTTCCTCGGCGCTCAGCGCCGCAAGGTCCTGAACGCCTCCGGTTGCGTCGGTCACCGGGGCGGGCGCTTCAGCCGACGCTGCGGCGGGCTTCTCCTCGGCCGCCATCGACGTCTGGTCCGCGGAATCGTCCGCGGCCGCTGACGGCTCGTCGCGTTCGACGGACACGGCCCGGGTACCGGCGTCCATGCCGACCATTTCGGCGGCGTCTTCAGCATAGAGGAAATAGGCGATCGCCGCGATCCCGGCGAGCGCGATCACGATGAGAAAGATCTTCAATGTATTTGCCATTTCGCTTGCCCCCGCTACCCGCTTCACGACCCTCTGATACCGCCCGGATATGGGCCAGCGATGTGTCGGAGATCAAGGGATTTCTGGAATCCCATGGCCCGGGGACGGGCGGCCGTGCCAGACCGTGACGGCGGCTTCATCCGTCTCCGCCGCCCCGGGGCGACAGTTCGGGCCGCTGATGGTAGGTTGTGTCGAAAGGGTCGGAGATCGTCGTCGTCCATCCGGGGGCGGTTGATATGAGGGTGTGACATGGATGACGATCCACTGCTGATCGCGCCGGCAGTCCCGCTGGTCGAGGACATGGCAGTCCCGGTGATCTGCGCCCATTGCGGGCAAGATCATGAGAGCTTCGATCACCAGGGTGCGGCGCTGAACGGGCCAGACGGCGCTTTTGTCACCTTCGGTACGAAGTGGGGCGGGGGCGATCCCGGCGACCCGGGTGGGGTCGTGACCTGGAGCATCGCCACCCAGACCCTCTCGGCGTCGGACGGCACTGCCATAACCCCGTTGGCGGATTTCATGCCGAGCGGATTCGAGGTGGACATCCAGGCGGCCTTCGACGCCTGGGAGGCGGTTGCGGACATCCGCTTTGTCAGGGTGGAGGACGAGGGCGGCGAGGCCGGGCTGGATCCGATCGGCGACATACGCTTCGGCGGCCAGTTCATCGACGGCGTCAACGGCACCCTGGCCTTCGCCTTCGGACCCGGCGAGTACCGCGGCCTGGACCTGATCGGCGGCAACGGCGCCACGGACGCGCTGAACGGCGAGGTCGCCTTCGACACTTCGGAGGCGTGGGAGACGTCGACGGCCGGCCCCGCCAACGGCTTTCAGGTTTTCCTGGTGGCGCTGCACGAGATCGGCCACGCCATCGGGCTGGACCACGAGGAGACCAACCTCGCGGTCATGAACGCCTTCTACAACGACACGCTGACGGGGCTGCTGGCGGACGACATCAACGGCGTGCAGTCGATCTACGGCAATGCCGGGACGGTGGCCGACCCGACCGAAGTCAGCGGCACCGCGGCCGGAGAAACCATTACAGGCGCGGGAACGAACAACGCGCTGTTCGGCCTGGCGGGGGACGACGTTCTGACGGGGGGCGCCGGCCTCGACGTGCTGCAGGGCGGCGACGGCAATGACACGCTTTCCGGCGGCGCGCTGCGCGACAAGATTTCCGGCGGCGGCGGCGCCGACAGTCTGGATGGGGGCTCGGGCGAGGATGTCCTCTCCGGCGGCCTCGGCGACGACATCTACGTGGTCGATAATGCCAACGATGCCGTCTTCGAGGCGGCCGGCGCCGGGCGGGACACGGTTCAGGCAAGCGGATTCAACTACTTCGTGGACGACAATGTCGAGGTGGTGCAGGTCGTCGGCGGCGCCGCGACGACCGTCACCGGTTCGGCGGCGGCGGAGGAGATTCTCGGCGGGTCGGCCGGTGACCTCATCTTCGGCGGCAGTGGCGATGACACCATCGACGGCGGCGGCGGCGGGGATCAGCTGCAGGGTGGCAGCGGGGCCGACAGCCTGACCGGCGGCGCGGGTTCGGACACGCTGTTCGGCGATGCAGGATTCGACACGCTGAGCGGCGGCGCCGGCGACGATCAGTTGAGCGGCCAGACAGGCAACGACGAACTGTTCATCTATTCCGAGGGCGATGACTCCCTGACCGGATTCGAAGGTGGCGCCGGCGCCGACGATGTCATCGACATCAGCGCCCGCGGAGACGTCACCGACTTCGCCGGTATCCTGGCCATCGCCTTCGAATCCGGCGCCAACGGCATCATCGATTTCGGCGGCGGCGACCGGCTGATCCTGTTTGGCGAGAACATCGCCAACCTGACCGAATCGGACTTCGTCTTCCAGGTCGTTCCGGGAGAGGCAATAGCCGGCGACAACAATGCCAACACGCTGACCGGCAGCGCCGGCGACGACACGATCGAGGGGCTGGGAGGCGCCGACTCGATCGACGGTCTCGGCGGCAATGACAGCATCCTGGGCGGCGACGGCAACGACGCCCTGTTTGGCGGTTCGGGGGCAGACACGATCGAGGGGGTCGGCGGCGCCGACTTCATCGACGGCGGCGGTGGCGACGATACGCTTCGGGGCGAAGCCGGGTCCTCCACCACGCCCGGCACATTCGGTCCGGATACCGTGTTCGGTGGAGGAGGCGATGACTTCGTCTTCGGCGGCGTCGGCGCCGACTCGCTGTTTGGCGGCGACGGCAATGATTTCGTATTCGGCGGCGGCAGCGGCCTGGACACGCTGGCCGGCGGCGCGGGCGACGATCAGCTGGGGGGCCAGACCGGCAACAACGAGATTTTCGTCTACACCGAAGGCGCCGACATCCTGACAGGCTTCACCGCGGGCGCCGGGTCCGGCGATGTCGTCGACATCTCCTCGCGCAATGACGTCACGGACTTCGCTGACGTCCAGGCGATCCTGACCGAGGTCAGCGGCAACGCCCGCATCGACTTCGGCAATGGCGATCGCATCTCGATCATCGGTCAGAGCGCCGCCAGCCTGACCGCCGGTGACTTCATCTTTGCGCCGGCCGGCCTGTCGCTGACCGGTGACGGGAACGCCAACACGCTGGCCGGCGGCATTGGCGACGATACGATTTCAGGTCTTGCGGGTCCCGACCTTCTGCAGGGGGCGGGCGGGGCGGACACCGTCTCGGGCGGCGACGGATCGGATACCCTGGATGGCGGTGACGGCAACGATACGCTGCGCGGGGAGGTCGGCACCGACCGGCTGATCGGCGGCGCGGGCAATGACATTCTGGATGGCGGCGGCGGCGCCTTCGACGTCGCCGACTACACAGGCTCGAACGCCGGCATCACCGCGGACCTGGCCGCCGGGACCGCGGCCGGCGACGGGACGGACACGCTCATCGGCATCGAGCGGATCGAGGGCGGCACCGGCGACGACAACCTTGCCGGCGACGCCAACGCCAATGTCCTTTCCGGCGGCGTCGGCAACGACACGCTGGACGGCCGGGGGGGCGACGATCTCTTCGGCGCCAATCTCGGCACCGGCAACGATACCGTCATCGGCGGAGAAGGCGCCGACCGGTTCCTGCTGGTCAACGCCGACGACAGGACGGCGGCCCTGAGCGCGGTCAGCGGCGCGGGCGGCGACACCATCTCGGGCGGCGGCGAAAGCTTCGATCTCAGTGCCGTCGAGGAAATCGAGTACCGCGGCGGGGCGAATGCCGATCAGTTCGACGGCTCTGCGGCGGCCGCCACGATCTTCGCCACACTCGGCGCGGGCGCGGACTCCATCGCGGGCGGCAGCGGGGACGACAGCCTTTCCGGTGAAGCGGGCGACGACACGCTGACGGGCGGCGCGGGCGCAGATTCCATGGATGGCGGCGACGGTGTTGACACCGTGGATTACTCGACCGCTACGGCAGGCGTGAATGTCTCGACCATCGGAGGCAATGGTTCCGGAAATGACGGCGAAGGCAGTGCGGATCAGCTTTCGAATTTCGAGGCTGTTATCGGGTCTGCATTCAATGACACGCTGTTTGGTTTCAGCACTCTTTTCGGCGGCGAAGGTGATGACGTTCTGACCGGCGAGTCGTCGCTCTCTGGCGGAACAGGTAATGATACGCTGCATGGCGGCGGCACCGGGGTGGTCCTGAACGGCGGTTTGGGAACCGATGTCGCTGTCTTCAACAACGACACCTTCGGCATTCTTGTCGACCTTGTTGCCGGGCTGACCGTCAACGACTTCGGCCTTGGCGGTGATCTGGCGTCCGACACCTTGGCGGGAATCGAGAATGTTCAGGGTAGCCAGGCCGCTGATTCCCTGACGGGGGATGAGAGGGCCAACGCAATCGATGGCCGTGGCGGCAACGACACCCTGGCTGGCGGCGATGACGATGACACGCTGAATGGCAGTTCGGGCAACGACTCGCTGGACGGCGGCGCCGGCTCGGACCGCGCCAGCTACGCCGGCAATCTGGCGAATTTCACCTATGGGCTGACCACGCTGGGCGTGCTGACGCTGACCGATACCATCGGCGGCGAGGGGGCGGACACGCTGACCGGTGTCGAGACCATTGCCTTCGCGGACCAGACTCTCTCGATTGGGGTCAGAAGCGATAGCGTCGATACCTTCTTCGCCGGCGCCGGCTCGCACATCATCGCCGGGCTGGGCGGCGTCGACGACCTGCGCGGAAATGTCGGCAACGACCTGATCGACGGCGGCGGTGCGGGCGACCTTATTCTCGGCAATGCCGGTCTCGACACGCTGCAGGGCGGGCTGGCGCGCGACACGATCTTCGGCGGCGACGACAACGATTCCGTCCTGGGCGGCGACGACGTGGATTCGCTCCGCGGCGACGGCGGCAACGACTTCATCGATGGCGGCGACATCACCGACTTCATGTTCGGCAATGACGGCGACGACACTTTGATCGGCGGGACCGGCAACGACCGGATGTTTGCCGGCGCGGACAACGACTCGCTGCAGGGCGACGCCGGCAACGACCAGATGTTCGGCGAGGCGGGCGCGGACACGCTGGTCGGTGGCGCCGGTTCGGACAGGATCGATGGCGGTACCGAGGCCGACAGCCTGGATGGCGGCGACGACGGCGATGTCATGCTGGGCGGCGACGGGAACGATACGATGTCGGGCGGCGCGGCGCTGGACCGGCTGTTCGGCGAGGCGGGCGACGATTCCATGTCCGGCGGAACCGGCAACGACTTTCTGCGCGGCGGTATCGGCAACGACACCATTGCCGGCGATGCGGGCGTCGACAACATGCGCGGCGAGGCCGGCGACGATTCCATGTCGGGCGGCGACGACACCGACATCATGGAGGGCAATGACGGCGCCGACACCATGGCCGGTGACGCGGGCGATGACCGTCTGTTCGGCCAGGCCGGCGCGGACCGGATCTTCGGCGGGGCAGGGATCGACCGGCTGGACGGTGGCACCGAAAACGACAGCATCGAGGGCGGCGCGGATGGCGACGACCTGCTCGGCGGCGCGGGTCTGGACACCCTGATCGGCGACGACGGCGGCGACAAGCTGTTCGGACAGGACGACGACGACCAGCTCTTCGGCGGCCTGGGTGGCGATCGCCTGGATGGCGGCCTGGGCAACGACCTGATCGACGGCGGCGAGGGCAACGACACCGTCATTGCCCGCGACGGTGATGACACCGTCAGCGGCGGCGGCGACAACGACCGCATCTTCGGCGAGGAGGGGGCGGACAGCATCGATGGCGGCGCCGGGCTGGACACCATACAGGGCGGTATCGGCAACGACACGATCACCGGAAATACCGGCGATGACCTGGTGTTCGGCGAGGACGGCAATGACAGCCTGGACGGAGGTGACGGCGCCGACCGGGTCGATGGCGGGATCGGCGACGACGCCGTGAGTGGCGGCCTGGGCAACGACACGGTGATCGGCCGCGGCGGCGCCGACACCATGTCGGGCGGCGACGGCAATGACTCGCTGTTCGCTGGTGCAGGGAATGACAGCGTTTCGGGTGATGCGGACAACGACCGGCTGGTGGGCGAGGCGGGCGACGACACCATGGCCGGTGGCCTGGGCGACGATCTGCTGGAAGGCCGGGGCGACAATGACAGCCTCGCCGGCGGCGACGGAGCAGATCAGCTGCACGGTGGGGCAGGCGCAGATGTGCTGGATGGCGGAAACGGCACGGACACCATCTCGGGCAATGCCGGCAACGACACGATGAGTGGCGGCGCGGATGCCGATGTTTTCCTCTTCGCCACCGATATTGCCGCCACGGACGCCGACATCATCACGGATTTCGAACAGGCCACGGACCGCTTCGTCCTGGTCGGGCTGACCGTCAACTCGGTGGCCGACGCCGATGCCGATGGGGACACCCTGGTCGACGACACGCTGGTGACGTTCTCCAACGGCGCCACCGTCGGACTGATCGGCGTCACCGGACTGCAGGAAAGCGATCTGTTCTAGACGTCGGCGGTCCGCAGGGACCGCCTTCGCGGACCTCAGCCGCTGGCCAGGATGCCCTCGACGACCGTCTGCACGTTGAGCGCCTCGCCGACGCTGGCGAGATCGTGGGGGGCGCCACGGGTCATGGCGGCCAGTTTCTCCACCTGCCGTTTCAGGATCAGCGGCCGCGCCTCGGCGTGACCGGGCGCGTCCGGGTCGCCCGCCCAGCGGCCATCCGGCATCAGCCGTTCGGCCAGGGACCAGTCGCGGATGCGCACCGAGCCGTTCGAGCCGTGCAGAACCCAGAGATTGTGGTCGGCGTGGTCGATCACGCCGACGTCGCCGGTGAGCCGGAGCGGCAGGCCGCCGGCGGTCAGTTCAGCCTCGACGGCCGTTTCCGCCCCGTCGCCGCGGGGGAAGACCGCGCGGGCCGATTGCAGCTCCAGCGGGCCGGCGAAGCGGCGGGCGAGGAACAGGAAGTGGGAGATGACTTCCCGCGTGAAGCCGCCCTCCTGACGTTTCGCAAGCCAGCCGGCGGCGTCCATCTGCCAGTCGCGCGGCCATTGCGCGAAGCGGGCATAGATCTCCAGCCGCTCGGGCCGACCGACGACGCCCTGCTCGATCCAGGCGCGCACTGAGTCCACCGACGGCGCGGAGGCGAGGATGAAGTTCACCGCCGCCGGGCGTTCGGCCTTTCCGGCCATGTCGCGGAAATCCCGAGATTCCTCGAGCGAGACGCCGAGCGGCTTCTCGGTGAAGACGGCGCGGCGGGCTGCCAGCGCCGCGCGGGCGTGCTCCAGATGGGCCGCCGGCGGCGAGGCGATGTAGACGGTCTCGGCCCGGTCGATGACATCGTCGGCGTCATCGACGAAGGGCAGGTCCGGCAGGCCGGCCCCGAGCCGCGCCCGCGCCGCCGGGTCGGGATCCCAGAGCGCGGTGAGCCGGATCAGCGCCGGATCGTGCGCGAGCGTCGCGCGGACAATCCGTTCCCCCATGATGCCGCAGCCGATGATGCCGAGCCTGACCGGTCCGTTCGCCATGCCGAATCCTCCTCCTTGCCGCCACCAGCATAGCGGCCCGCTGCCTTCCGTTCAGGGGCGCATGAGAATGGAGCCCGCGACCCGGACGGATCCGTCTTCGGCGACGTCCAGCACGAGCAGTTCGCCCGAGGCGACGCCGCGTCCGGTGAGCGCCGAGATATTGACCTGATGGGTCACCAGCATCAGCCGCTCTCCGCCGTCATGGGCGTGGAGGAGATCGCGGACCTCGGCGGTCCGGGCCGAGCGCGTCGACCGGTCCCGGAAGAAGGAATTGAGCGCCGGAAAATCCTCGGGCTCGCCCAGACCCAGCAGGCGCGCCGTGTCCCGGCATCGGCACCACTGGCTGGTCAGCACACGGGCGAATTCGATGCCGCGGTCCCGGACCGCGGCGCCGATCGCGCGCGCCTGGTCACGGCCTTCGGCGTCCAGATTTCGCTGGGTGGCGCAGTCGCCGATCTCGAAATCCGCCGGGTCGCCATATCCCGGCGCGATGGTGTGGCGCATGATGGCGATGGCGCCGGGCTTCGCCAGCGCGGCCCAGGCGGCTTCGTCGGCACGCAGCTGCCCGCCGGCGGCGCCCGCCACCGCGAACAGTGCAAGGGCGAGAAGGAGTCGGGTGAACATGATATCTCTCCTGCTGGTTTTCCGTCTGCGGCCTGATATTTCAGGGGTGCTGTGGGCCGGGGACGCTGCTATCTGTCCCCCGGTACGATTGACGGGAGGAAATGGATGAACGCCAAGACGCCACGGGATCTTCTGGCCGAGAACGTGCGCTGGGCGGAAGACCGCATCGCCAGCGATCCGGAGTACTTCCAGCGGCTTTCGTCGCTGCAGTCGCCGGACTTCCTCTGGATCGGCTGCTCCGACAGCCGCGTCCCGGCCAATGTGATCACCGGGCTGGAGCCCGGCGAGGTGTTCGTCCACCGCAATGTCGCCAACATCGTCTACGCCGCCGATCTCAACTGCATGTCCGTGGTCAAATTCGCCGTCGATGGGCTGAAGGTGAAGCACATCATCGTCTGCGGCCACTACGGCTGCGGCGGGGTTCGTGCGGTGCTGGAGAATTCTCAGGAGGGCCTGGTGGACCACTGGCTGGCGCCGGTCCACAATCTCTACCGCCGCTACCGGCGGGAACTGGCGACGCTGGAGACGCTGGACGCGCAGATCGACCGGGTCTGCGAACTCAACGTCGTCGCCCAGGTCGACGCACTGTGCCATTCGCCCATCGTGGTCGAGGCGTGGGAGCGCGGCCAGGAACTGGCCGTGCATGGCTGGATCTACCGCCTGTCGGACGGCCGGCTGCGCGATCTGAAATGCGGCCGGTCCGCTCTGCCGGTGGATCCGGCGGACGACGACTGACGAAGGACGGCCTACGGCCGTCCGTTTGCCGAGAAGACCATGGGGAGGGTCGGAACATGCAACAGGCCAGGGACTTCCGCGACGAAAGCGATCAGCTTCATGCGCTGATCGAACCCTTGAGTGACGAGCGGATGGCGACGGTGACGGCCTTCAAGGGCTGGACCATCAACAACGTCATCGCGCATCTGCACACCTGGAACCACGGGGCGGACCTGTCACTCAGCGATCCGGAGAAGTTCCGAGAGTTCTTCGAACGGCTGGTGGCGCACCGCGACGCCGGCGGCCTGGTGATCGACTTCGAGAAGGCGTTCTGCGAGGGCGCGGAGGGCCGGGATCTGGTCCGCATGTGGCACGACTACTACGGCCCGATGAGCGAACGCTTCGCCCAGGCCGATCCTTCGGCCCGCGTGCCCTGGGCGGGCCCGTCGATGAGCGTGCGTTCGTCCATCTCCGCCCGGCTGATGGAGACCTGGGCGCACGGTCAGGAGGTCTTCGACGTGCTCGGTGTGGTGCGGAAGAACGCCGACCGGATCCGCAACATCGTGATCCTGGGCGTGAATACCTATGGCTGGACCTTCCACGTCCGTGGTGAGACGCCGCCCGAGCCCATGCCGCATCTCCGGCTCACCGCGCCGTCCGGCCAGATCTGGGAATATGGCGATCCGGGGTCGGCGGAACTGATCGAAGGCCTGGCCGAGGAGTTCTGCCAGGTCGTCACCCAGGTGCGGAACATCGCCGACACCTCGCTGAAGGTGACGGGACCGAACGCCACCGAGTGGATGGCCAAGGCCCAGTGCTTCGCCGGCGCGCCGAACGACCCGCCCGCGCCGGGCACCCGGAAGACGCGGACCGGGGCCGCGTGAGGGGACGCCCAACCGAGCGACGGCGTCCCGGGGCTTGACCCCAGGACCCATTCCTCCGGTGCGCTGGGCCCTTGGATCAAGCCTGCCCGGGACCTTGATCCGGGATCCAAGGGCCCAGCGTTGGATGGTTCGATCAAACACTCGAACGATCCGGCGGCATGGCGGAAGAGGAACCTTCTACCCTTCCAGCCGCGCGGTGGCGTTGCCGGTGATGACCGTCTGACCCTTCTGGTTGGTGGTCTCGATCGTGACGTCGGCCACCGTTTCGCCGTTCTCCTCGCGGATGTCTGCGACGGTCGCCTTGGCCTTCAGCGAGTCGCCCGGCCAGACCTGATTGGTGAAGCGAACGCCGTACTTCTTCACGTTGGTGACGCCGAACATATCGGTGACGATGCGTCCGGTCATGCCCATGGTCAGCATGCCGTGCGCGAAGACGCCCGGATAGCCCGCCGCCTCGCGCGTGTAGACGTCATCGGTGTGCAGCGGGTTGTAGTCGCCCGACGCGCCCGAATACATCACCAGCTGGGTGCGCTTGAGATCGTCGACCAGCTCCATTTCGCGCGTATCGCCGACCTTGATGTCGCTCTTCTTCACTGCCATCGAACTGTCTCCCTCAACCCTGTGCGACCGGGCGCTCGGTCTTCACGCCGACGCTGCGGGCGCGGACGACCAGTTCGCCGTTCTGGTCGCGATATTCCGTGATCCGCTCGGAGAACATCAGCTTGCCGGCGCGCTTGCTCTCCTTCTCCCAGGTGTCGCCGTCATGCACGGTCACCGTCAGCACGTCGCCGGGACGCAACGGGCGCATGTACTCGAAGTGCTGTTCTGCATGCAGTCCGCCCGAGGAGGATGGCTTGCCCTCGATGCCGCTCGGGTTCCTGCCGGAGCCGAACCATGGTTTGCCCGGCTGCAGACGCAGGTAATAGTCGGGGTCGAACTGCGCCACCGACTGCGGGAAGGTCAGCGGCGCGACGATGCCCCCGGCCTCCGTCTTCTTCGCCGCCTCGGCGTCGACGTGTTCCGGCGAATAGTCCCCGATCGAGCGCGCGAACATCAGGATGTGCGTCGCCTCGACGGGGAAGGTGATCTTCTTATCGTCTGACAAGGTTCTCTCCTCCCATCTGAACCAGCCGTAATTGACGCCAAAAACGCGGTGCTTGTCACCCCCTCCGGCGCGCGGCGCGCATCTGCCGCGCCTGGTCTGCACATCCCTTGACCAGATGGCTGCCCGTCAAGTGATACGCCTGCCCATTCTCTGGCCCGTTCGATGAAACACTTGACTCCCCGGGCGTTTCCCACGGACGATTTTTCTGCAGCGCGAGAAAAGCGAAGGGCCGGTGGCCCGGACATTCTGGCGCCACACAGACGGATTGGCTTGGGAGGGGACCTTGGGCTGGCTGGTCGGAATCATCCTGGCGATCGTCGTCCTGATCGTCGCGATCCTCTTCCTGAACCGCTTCTACAAGAAGGGCAGCCGCGACGTCGCGCTGATCCGGACCGGCTTCGGCGGTCAGCGGATCGTGATGGAGCGGGGCTGCATTGCCCTGCCGATCGTCCACCGCGTCTCCGAAGTCAACATGAAGACGACGCGGCTGGAGATCGAGCGCAAGGGCGAGCGGTCGATCATCACCAAGGACCGTCTGCGCGTCGATGCGGCGGCCGAATTCTATGTGCGGGTGAACCCGTCCGAGGAGGGGGTGACGACGGCCGCGCAGGCCCTGGCGGGCAAGTCCTTCCGCGCCGCCGACCTGGCCGAGACGCTGGAAGGCAAGCTGGTCGACGCCATGCTGTCGGTGGCGGCGCGCTACACCATGGACGAACTGCAGGACCGGCGCGGCGAGTACGTGCGCGAGGTCTCCGAGGCCCTGTCGCCGACGCTGGCGCTGAACGGTCTGCTGCTGGAGAACGTGGCCCTGACCCGACTAGACCAGACGCCCTTCGCCTCGCTGGACGAGAACAACGCCTTCAACGCCATCGGCATGCGCCGCCTTTCGGAGATCATCGCGACCTCCCGGAAAGAGCGGGCGCAGATCGATGCGGAAGCCGATGTCGCCGTTCGACAGAGCCAGCTGGAGGCGACGAAGCGGCGCTATGTGATCGAGCAGGAATCCGAACTGGCCCATCAGGCGCAGCAGCAGGAGATCGAGAGCCGGCGCGCGGCAAGCCAGGCCGAAATCGCCGAGCAGCAGGCACTGGCCGAGCGCCGCCGCGAAGCCGCCCGCATCGAGCGCGACCGGGAGGTGAAATCCGCCGAAATCAAGCGCGATCAGGACGTCCGCCGCATGGAGGTCGAGGCGGAGATGAGCACCCGGACCGCGCGCCACGAGCGCGAGGTCGCGCTGGCCGCGAAGCGGATCGACGAGGCCAGGGCGCATGCCGCCGCGCTGCTGGAGGAGGCCAAGCGGGTGGAGGCCGATGCCGGCGTCGAGACCGCCCGCGTGATCGCGGAAGCCGAACGGCAGAGACGTCTGGCGACGATCCGCGCCCAGGAGGAAGCCGAGGTCGACGACACCCGGGTCAAGAGCGAGACCGAAACCATCCTCGCCATGGCCAGGGCGAAGGGCGAAGCGACCGATATCGAAGCGACGTCGAACAGGATCGCCATGCTGGCCGAAGCGGAGGGCCGCAAGGCGCTGGTCAACGCGGAGAATGACCAGAGTGAGAACCTGATGCGCCTGAAGCTCGACTTGGCGCGGATCGAGGCGTTGCCGGAGGTCGTGTCTCGCATGACCAAGCCGGCGGAAAAGATCGATTCCATCCGCATCAACCACATTTCCGGCTTCAACGGCGCCGGCGGCGGCAAGGGCGACGGGACGGGCGGCGGCGAGGGCGCGGCGATCAACCAGGTGGTCGACAGCGTGCTGTCCATGGCGCTGCAACTGCCCGCCATCCGCAAGCTCGGCGAGGACATCGGCATGAATGTGGGCGACGGCCTGAGAGGGCTTTCGGCCACCATCGGCGGCGACGAGCGGCCGGCGCCGGGCCGTCCGGCCGACGACGAATGACCCATCTGCCCGGGCGAACCGGGCGTACCGGGCCCGTTGCGGGTCCAAGGACAGGGAGCAGCAACATGAAGGCGACGCGCAGAACCTTTCTCAAGGGCACCGCCGCGACCGCGGCGGCGCTGGCGGCCCCGGCGATCATCGGACGGGCGCAGGCGGCCGATCCGATCAAGCTGGTCAGCATCCTGGATCAGTCCGGCGGTCTCGACATCTATGGCCGGCCCATGGTCAGCGCCAGCGAGATGGCCGTGGCCGAGATCAACGAGGCCGGCGGCCTGCTCGGGCGGCCGGTCGAACTGACGATGTACGACCCGCAGTCGACCATCCAGCTCTACACCCAGTACGCCACCCAGGCGGCGGCCTCCGACCGCGCCGACGTCGTCCACGCGGGCATCACCTCGGCTTCCCGCGAGGCCATCCGGCCGACGCTGAACCGTTTCAACGTGCTCTACTTCTACAACGTCCAGTACGAGGGCGGAGTCTGCGACAAGAACACCTTCTGCACCGGCTCCACGCCGGCGCACACGGTCGAGAAGCTGGTGCCCCACGTGATGAACAAGTGGGGCAAGAAGGTCTATATCGTGGCCGCCGACTACAACTACGGCCAGATCATCGCCGACTGGGTGCAGAAGTACGTGGCCGAGCAGGGCGGCGAGACGGTTGCCACCGAGTTCTTCCCGCTGGACGTCACCAACTTCGGACCCACCATCCAGAAAATCCAGGCCGCCAAGCCCGACATGGTCTGGTCGGCGCTGGTCGGCGGCGCGCACATATCCTTCTACCGCCAGTACGCCGCCGCCGGCATGAAGGGTAGCATTCCCGTCGCCTCGACGACCTTCGGTCTGGGCAACGAACACCAGTCGATCTCGGCGGAAGAAGGCAACGGCATGCTGACCTCCTACACCTATTACGAGGAGATCGACACGCCGCGGAACCAGGCCTTCGTCAAGCGTTTCAAGGATCAGTACGGCGGCGCCGACGCGCCTTATCTGAACGAACTGGCCGTGCGCTCCTACGAGGGCATCCACCTCTGGGCGGAGGGCGTGAAGGCGGCCGGCACGCTGGACCGCATGGCGGTGATCGAGGCGCTGGAAGGCAATGTCACCTATGACGGGCCGTCCGGCGTGATTTCCATCGAGCCGACCTCCCACCATGCGACGCTCAACGCCTACATCGCCGAGGTGCAGGATCAGAAGTTCAACGTGCTGGAGAAGTTCCCGGAGCAGAAGCCGACCGACACCATGCAGGTCTGCAATCTGATCGAGAACCCGAACCAGTCCGCCTTCCTGTTCGAGAACGGCCTGGAGGCGGCGGGCATCAAGTAGTCCGCGATCCGGCGGCCGGGCGCCCTGGCGGGGTCCGGCCGCTTCCACCGCCACTCGCGCCGCCTCGAACAAGGAACGCCGAAACTTGGACCTCTACGCCGCTCTGGCCCTGCAGATCGTCTATGGCGTCGCCAACCTCGTGCTGATCTCGCTGGGGCTGGCGATCATCTTCGGCATGATGCGGGTCATCAACCTGGCCCATGGCGAGTTCCTCATGCTGGGCGGCTACACGGTGGTCATCTCCACCAATGCCGGCGTCAACATCTGGATCGCCATGCTGATCCTGGCGCCGCTGGTGGTGGGGATCATCGGGCTCGTCGTGGAGCGGCTCATGATCCGCTTCCTCTATGGACGCATGGTCGACACCCTGCTGGCGACATGGGGTCTGTCGCTGGTGCTGATCGGCCTGATCACCACGATCTTCGGGGCCCAGACGGCGACCACGATCTCGCCGCCGATCGGCGCGGTCCGGATCGGCGGTTTCACCTCCTCGGGCTACGAGATTTTCCTTATCGCGGTGACGGCCCTGCTCTCGATCGCCGTCTATGCCGTGCTCCGCTACACCAAGCTCGGGCTGCTGGCCCGCGGCACCATGCAGGGAGCGGAGATCGCCTCGGCGCTGGGCGTCTCGACGGGACGGATCTACGCCGTCACCTTCGGCCTGGGCGCCGCCGTGTCGGGCCTGGCCGGCGGTCTGCTGGCGCCGGTCACGGGCGTGCTGCCGACCATCGGAGCCACCTACATCGCCAAGGCCTTCATCACGGTGATCTCCGGCGGCGCGGCGATCCTGTCCGGCACGCTTTCGGCCTCGGCCCTGCTGGGCAGCGTCAACTCGGTTCTGAGCTACGTCACCGGCCCGACCATCGGCGAGGTGGGACTGCTGGTGGTCGCCATCGTTCTGCTCAGGCTCATGCCCCAGGGCATCACCTCCAAGTTCTTCCGGAAAAGCCTGTGAGCCGCGCCCGGGAGAACCGCTGGCTGACCATCACCGGCATCGTTGCGGTGATCTTCCTGCTGGGCGCGCCGCAGGTGCTGGAACTGTTCACCATCATCAACCTGACGACCGCCCTGGCGCTGGCCTTGCTGGCGCTCAGTCTCGGGCTGATCTGGGGCTTCGGCGGCATCCTGTGCTTCGGCCAGACGACCTTCTTCGGCGTCGGCGCCTACGCCTATGTCGTCGCCGCGATAAATTTCGGCGGCACCAGCTGGGCCGTCGTCGTCGCCATTCTGGCCGCCGCCGCCTTCGCTGCGGTGCTGGGTTATTTCGTGTTCTACGGCCGGGTCTCCGACGTCTATCTGGCGGTGATCACGCTGACGGTCACGCTGATCTTCTACAACCTGATGCGGCGGACCTCGGGACCGGAATACAAGATCGGCGACGCCCTGCTGGGCGGCTTCAACGGCATCAACGCGCCGCCGCTAAACGTGCCGGGATATGCGGACTGGTTCCTGTTCCCGGAGGACGTCTTCTACGTCGCCATGGCGACCCTGATCGTCGCCTATTTCGGCTGCGTCTGGCTGACCCGGACCCATTTCGGCCGGGTCGCGGTGGCCATCCGCGAGAACGAACTGCGCGCCGAACTGATCGGCTACGACATCCGCCTGAACAAGCTGGGCCTGTTCACCATCGGCGGCGGACTGGCCGGCGCGGCTGGCGTGCTGTTCGCCAATGGCGTGGGCCGCGTGACGCCGGACGTCTTCAACCTCTACAACGCCGCGCTGACCATCATCTGGGTGATCGTCGGCGGCCGCGGCACGCTGATCGGACCCATCCTCGGCGCGCTCGCGCTGTTCTATCTGACCAGCGGCCTGGGCCAGCAGAGCACGATCAACAACAACCTGATCCTGGGCGTCATTCTGGTCGTCTTCGTCCTGCTGGTCCCGCGGGGCATCGTACCCAGCGTGATCGAGCTCTGGGACGCGCGTACAGGCCGCCGTCGCGAGTTCTCGCGCCGTGGACGGCGCAGACCGCGCAGCCGCAAGCGCTCCGGCGCCTCGACGGAGGTCCATCATGAGGGATAGGGGTGAGATCGTCGTCGAGACGCGCGGGCTGTCGGTGCACTTCGGCGGCGTCGTCGCCGTCGACCAGGTCGATTTCTCCCTGAGGGAGCGCGAACTTCGCTGCCTGATCGGGCCGAACGGCGCCGGCAAGAGCACCTTCTTCAAGTGCCTCACGGGCCAGCTCAAGCCAACCCGTGGCGACGTGGTGATCCGCGACCTCAACGTGAACCGCGCCCACAGCCACGAGATCGCCGGCCTGGGCGTCGGCATAAAGACGCAGGTGCCGAACGTCTTCGAGGGGTTGACGGTGCGCGAGAACATCTGGCTGTCGGCACGCCGCTGGCACGACAGCCGCCGCGCCCGCGCTCTGGTGGAGGAGACGATCGAGCGCATCCGTCTGGGCGACATCCGCAACGAACCGGTCAACGAGCTTTCGCACGGGAAGCGCCAGTGGGTGGAACTCGGCATGGTCGTCGCTGCCGAACCCTGGCTGGTGCTGCTGGACGAGCCGGCGGCGGGCATGACCCACGAGGAAGTGGAACTGACCGCCGAACTGATCCGGGAGATCAACGAGACGGCCACCCTGATCGTCGTTGAACACGACATGCAGTTCATCCGCATGATCGCGGAGAAGGTGACGGTCTTTCACCGCGGCGCGATCCTGATCGAGGACACCATGGACAGGGTCTCGGCCGATCCGACCGTCCGCGAGGTCTATCTGGGGCACAGGAAGCAATGAGCGGCGAGGCGATCCTGCAGGCGAGGGGACTTCGCGCCGGCTATGGCCGGGTGCCGGTGCTGCACGGCATCGACCTCGACCTGGGCGAGGGCGAGATCGTCGGCGTGCTCGGGCACAACGGCATGGGTAAGACGACCCTGCTGAAGACGCTCTGCGGCATCATCCGGCCCACCGGCGGGCGCATCGATTTCGACGGCATGGACATCACCCGCGAGCCCGCGCACGAGCGTAACCGCATGGGCATCGGTTACGTGCCCCAGGGCCGCGGCATCTTTCCCATGCTGTCGGTGACCGACAACCTGCGCATGGGCATCGCCGCCCATGAGGCCGACGAGCACGAGGCCGTGCAGCGCATGGTGGCCGAGTTTCCGCGGCTGGAGCCGATGCTGGACCGCCGCGGCGGCGCGCTTTCCGGCGGCGAGCAGCAGATCCTCGCCCTGGCCCGTTGCCTGATCAGCGATCCCGTGGTCATCCTGCTCGACGAGCCGACCGAGGGCATCCAGCCGTCCATCGTCGACGATATCGGCGCCCTGCTGCAGAAGCTGCGCCGCGAGCGCGGCATCTCCATCATCCTGGTGGAGCAGAACCTGGAATTCATCACCGAGCTCTCCGACCGGATCCTGCTGCTGCAGAAGGGCGTGGTGACCGGAGAGGTTTCGGCCGCTGCCAACGACCCCGAACTGATCGAAGAGTTCACCGGCTTCGGCGCCGGCCGTCAGCCCCGCGCCGCCACATCGACCGGCAAACGGCCGGCGACGACACCCGGACCGTCGGCGAGGGCCACGCGCCAGGCCGCCGACATGACACCGCACCAGCCAGCGCGTCCGACGCCCGTACAGGAGGCGATCTACATGACCGTGAAGCGACCCACCCTCTCCCAGATGCGCGCCATCGTGGAGGACTTCGGCATGCACATGCCGGACGAACGTATCCGCGAGTTCATGGATCTGATGGAAGGCAACATGCAGGCCTATGATCTGATCGATTCCCTGCCCGACTACCTGCCGCCTGTCGACTATCCGCGGACCGCCGGCTATCGCCCCGGGCCGGACGAGAATCCGATGAACGCCTGGTACGTGAAAACGGAGATCAAGGGCGCGCCGCGCGGGCCGCTGGCCGGCAGGACTGTCGCATTGAAGGACAATGTCTGCCTGGCCGGGGTGCCGATGATGAACGGCGCCTCGACGCTGAAGGGCTACGTCCCCGACGTCGACGCGACCGTGGTGACGCGCCTGCTCGACGCAGGCGCGACCATCGTGGGCAAGGCGCATTGCGAGTATTTCTGCCTTTCGGGCGGCAGCCACACCAACGCCACCGGGCCCGTGCACAACCCCCACAAGCGCGGCTTCTCGGCGGGGGGATCCTCGTCCGGCTCCGGCGCGCTGGTCGGCGCGGGGGAGGTCGACATGGCGATCGGCGGCGACCAGGGAGGCTCCATCCGCATGCCGGCCAGCTTCTGCGGCTGCTACGGCATGAAGCCGACGCACGGGCTGGTGCCCTATTCGGGGGTCATGCCGATCGAGAACACGATTGACCATACCGGTCCGATGACCCAGAGCGTCCACGACAACGCCCTGATGCTGGAAGTCATCGCCGGCGCGGACGGTCTCGATCCGCGCCAGTACGCACCGAAGACGGACAACTACACGGCAGCCGTGAACCGCGGCGTCGGCGGCCTGCGCATCGGCATGGTCAAGGAGGGCTTCGGCCGCGAGGAATCCGAGCGCGACGTCGACGACGCCAACCGCGCGGCGGCCGAGCGTTTCCGCGAGATGGGGGCGACGGTCGACGAGGTCTCGATCCCGATGCACAACATGGGTACGGCGATCTGGACGCCCATCGCGCTGGAGGGCCTGACCAACCAGATGATGAAGGGCAACGGCATGGGCACGGGCTGGGAAGGCCTCTATGTCACCAGCCTGCTCGACTTCCACTCCAACTGGCGCTCGCGCGCCGACGAACTCTCCGACAGCCTGAAGATATCCATGATGGTCGGCGAGTACTTCCAGCGCCACTACCGGGGTCACTTCTACGCCAAGGCGCAGAACCTGGCGCGCAAGCTGCGCGAGGCCTACGACCAGATGCTCGGGGCCTACGATCTGCTGCTGATGCCGACCACGCCGATGAAGGCGCAGCCGATCCCGGCGCCCGACGCGCCGCTGTCCGAGTATCTGCAGCGCGCCTTCGAGATGCTGAACAACACCGCGCCCTTCGACACCACCGGCCATCCGGCCATGGCCGTACCCTGCGGCATGGGCGACGGGCTGCCGATCTCCCTGATGCTGGTCGGCAAGCACTACGCCGAAAGCACCATCTACCAGGCCGCCGGCGCCTTCGAGAGGGCGGGCGACTGGCGCAAGATGTAGCGCGATGACCGCGCCTCTTGGCGGCCGATCCCATGTGAAGGGGGCGAGCGTCCCGCCTCTGCGGCGGGAGACCGTGCCGGGACTGCTGGCGCGCGCCGTCCGCAAGTGGCCGGACCGGCCGGCGGCTGTCTTCGCCGCCGAGGGCGTGCGCTGGACCTGGAGCGAGTTCGCCGCCCGGGTCGACCGCTGCGCCGCGGGTCTGCTTTCCCTGGGACTTTACCGCGGCGACCGGGTCGGGATCTGGTCGCCCAACCGCTCCGAATGGCTGCTGGCGCAGTTCGCCACGGCGCGGATCGGGCTGATCCTGGTCAACATCAACCCCGCCTACCGCCGCGCCGAGCTGGAATACGCCCTGAACAAGGTCGGCTGCGCGGCGCTGATCACCGCGGAGCGCTTCAAGAGCTCCGACTACCTCGGCATGCTGAACGATCTGGTGCCGGAGCTGGCGGGCGCCGCGCCGGGCCGGCTGCGCGCCGAGCGGTTGCCGAAGCTGCGTACCGTCATCCATCTGGGGGCGGAGAAGCGGCCGGGCATGTTTGCATGGGCGGAGGTGATGGCGCGGGGCCGGACCGCCTATCGCAGCCGACTGGACGGGCTGTGCGGCCGGCTGAAGGCTGAAGACCCGATCAACATCCAGTTCACCTCCGGCACCACGGGTGCGCCCAAGGGCGCGACGCTGACCCACCGCAACATCGTCAACAACGGCTGTTTCGTCGGCCGGGCGATGAATCTGAGCGAGCAGGACCGGCTTTGCATCCCGGTGCCGCTCTACCATTGCTTCGGCATGGTGCTGGGCAACCTGGCCTGCGTGGCGCATGGCGCCTGCATGGTGTTCCCCGGCGAGGGCTTCGAGGCCGGCCAGACCCTGAAGGCCCTGGAACGCGAGCGCTGCACCGCGGTCCATGGCGTGCCGACCATGTTCCTCGCCATGGTCGAGCATCCGGACTTCGGCCGCTTCGACCTGACCTCGCTGCGTACAGGGATCATGTCCGGCGCGCCCTGTCCGGCCAGCCTGATGAAGCGGGTCATGCGTGACATGCACGCCGGTGAGATCACCATCGCCTATGGCATGACCGAAACCTCGCCGGTCTCCTTCCAGACGGCGATCACCGACCCCCTCCACCGCCGCGTCTCGACGGTCGGACGCGTCCAGCCCCATGCCGAGGTGAAGATCGTCGACGAAGCCGGTGAAACCGTGCCCGTGGGGCAGGAGGGCGAAATCTGCACGCGCGGCTATCTTGTCATGCAGGGCTACTGGGACGATCCCGAGCGGACGGCCGAGGCGATCGACGCCGACGGCTGGATGCACACCGGCGATCTCGGCCGCTTCGACGACGAGGGCTTCTGCAACATCATCGGCCGGGTGAAGGACATGGTCATCCGCGGCGGCGAGAACATCTATCCCGCCGAGATCGAGGAATTCCTGCGCGGCCATCCCGACGTCGCCGACGCGCAGGTCTTCGGCGTGCCCGACGAACGTTTCGGCGAGGAGCTCTGTGCCTGGATCGTGCCGCGGGCCGGCGCGAAGGTCACTGTCGAGAGTGTCCGCGCGTTCTGCGAAGGGCAGATCGCCCATTACAAGATTCCGCGCTACGTGAAGTCGGTGACCGAGTTCCCCATGACGGTGACCGGCAAGGCCCGCAAGATCGAGATGCGCCAGGCGATGATGGCCGAACTGGGACTGAAGGAGGCGGAGACGGCCTGAGGGTGGAGCTGACGGGGAGGACAGGACCCGGGCCTGCCGGCCACGGGTCGTGTCCCGGCGCCGTCGTCAGTCATCAAGCTCGAAGGTGATCAGCAGGTTCACCTTGTAGGCGCTCGCCTTGCCGTTCTCGACCTCGACGTTCTGGTCCTTCACCCAGGCGCCCTTGACGTTCCGCAAGGTCTTGGAGGCGCGGGCGATGCCGTCCTCGATCGCCTTCTCGAAGCTCTGGCTGGAGGTGGAGGAAATCTCGGTGACGCGTGCGACAGACATATTCTACTCCTCTGTCTTGCTGATTGGACGCATCGTCGGCCCATTGGTGGGCCGGCGGCCGTCACCCGCTCACCTGCGCAGCGCGGGCGGTCGTTTCAAGCGGTCGTTCACAGAGGATTCCTGCCGACCGGGCTTGCGCACCGGCGGCCCGGGCGTCTTGATTCAGGTCAGGGCGTGCGGCAAGGGGGCAAGCCATGACCAATCCCTTCTCCAGGGTCCGCTATCAGGATCACATGCTGCTGGGCCGGCTGCTGAACGGCAACCGCCGCGGCGAGGGCAACAACTACATCGTCCTCCGCGACTATTCTGTCCGCTACTGGCGCAAGACCGACGACCAGGCGGGTCCCGGCACAGTGGTCACCGTGCCGGCGGGCATGCTGACCGACCTCGCCAGCGTGCCGCCGATCGCCCGCAGTTTCCTGTCGGTGACGGGGCGCCACACCGAAGCCTCGATCATCCACGACTACTGCTATCTCTACCAGAAGGGCGATCCTGAGCCGCATTGCGGCCTCGACCGCGACGAGGCCGACTACCTGTTCCTGCAGTTGATGCGGGAGGCCAATGTCAGCCCGCCGGACCGCGACAAGGCTTTCCTCGCCGTGCGGGCCGCGGGCAAGGGGGTCTATGAGGACCGCAACGACATCCGCAATGTCCGCGAGAGCCATCCCCGGCCCGAACTGGAGGAGGAGCGGCTGCGCATGTTCGAGCAGTGGGGTCCGCTGCTGGACCAGATCGCGGGCACCGACTGGGCGGAGCGGAAGGGCGCGCTGCCGGGCCAGGCGCCCCATTCCGAGGTCATCGACGACGTACCCGTCTTCGAACCCGAGATTCCCTGACAGGGACGTCCGGCCGGATACTCAGCCCTTGCCGCTGGTCGGGATCTCGTTAAAGGCGACGTCCTTGTCGACGCGGATGTCGCCGGGCAGGCCGAGCACCCGTTCGCCGATGATGTTGCGCAGGATCTCGTCGGAGCCGCCCTCGATGCGGGTTGCGGGTGAGCGGAGCAGCATGGCCTGGAAGCGGCCCCTGGCCTCGGCGTCGTCGCCCGTCATCACGCCGGCCTGGCCCTGCACGTCCAGGGCGAACATCGCCAGTTCCTGCATCATCGAGCCGGCGACCAGCTTGCCGATGGAGTTCTCGGGGCCCGGCGTCTCGCCCTTGGACAGCGCGCTGATCGCCCGCATGCCGGTGTACTTCAGGCCCGACGCGCGGACCGCGAAGTTCGCCAGCCGCGATCGCACCGCGGGGTCGTCCACCGCCGGCCGGCCGTCGATCTCCGCGTTCATGCAGAAGTCGAACAGTTCCGGAAAGCCCGTGGGCATGCCCGAGCCGATGGAGAGCCGCTCGTTCATCAGCGTCGTCAGCGAAACGCGCCAGCCTTCGCCGACCCGTCCGAGCCGCTGGCTGTCGGGGATGCGCACGTCGGTGAAGAAGACCTCGTTGAAATTGGCGTCGCCGTTCGCCTGCTTGATCGGCCTGACCTCGACGCCCTCCGAGCGCATGTCGAGGAAGAACATGGTCAGGCCCTTGTGCTTGGCCACGTTCGGGTCGGTGCGCGCGATCAGCAGGCCGTACTGGGCGCGGTGCGCGCCGGAGGTCCAGATCTTCTGGCCGTTGACGATCCAGTCGCCATTGTCCTGCTGCTCGGCGCGGGTGCGGATGCCGGCCAGGTCGGAGCCGGCCGCGGGTTCGGAGAAGAGCTGGCACCAGATTTCCTCGCCCGAGGCCAGCGGCGGCAGCATCCGCCGTTTCGTCTCCTCGTCTGCCCATTCCATGACGGTGGGGCCGCACATGCCCTGGCCGATCAGGAAGGGGCTGGAGAGCTTGGCGTAGACGCCTTCCTCCTGACCCCAGATGACGCGCTGGATGGGTGTCGCCGCCGCGCCGCCATACTCCTTCGGCCAGTGCAGGCAAGCCCAGCCGGCATCGTACTTCTTCTTCTGCCATTCGCGCGAGGCGACCAGCGGGTCCATCGAGGTGATGCCGCTGGTGGCGAAGCCGGCCTGCTTCAGTTCGGGCTCCAGGTGCTTCGGCGCATTGGCCGCGATCCAGGCGCGGGCGGTCTTGCGGAACTCGGCCTCTTCCGGGGTATCGTCGAAATCCATCTTCGTTCCTCCCTTCAGGCGGCGGACGCGTTGGCGTTGCGCATCTGCTCGATCAGCCGGTCTTCCCAGGCCGACAGCGGCCCCAGCGCCAGGGCGAGTCCGTTGGCGCGGCGATAGTGCAGATGGCAATCGAAGGCCCAGGTGAAACCCATGCCGCCATGGACCTGGATGTTGTTCTTCGCGCAGTGCTGATAGGCCTGCGTGGCCGAGACCCGCGCCGTGGCCGCGGCGACGGGGGTCTCCGCCGCGCCGGTCGAGATCGCCCAGGCGCCGTAATAGGCGTTGGAGCGCGCCAGCGTCGCCGAGACGTACATGTCCGCCAGCATGTGCTTGATCGCCTGGAAGGAGCCGATCTGCCGCCCGAAGGCCATGCGTTCCCTGGCATATTCCGTTGCGGTCTCCAGCGCCCGGTCGGCGCCGCCGATCTGTTCGAAGGCAAGCAGCACCGCGGCCCGGTCGAGCACGGCCTCGACCGTCCGCGCGCCATCCGCGCCGTCGCCAAGGGGCTCCGACGGGGCGTTCTCGAAGGTGATGCGGGCCTGTTTGCGGGCGGGATCGATGCTGTCCACGGCGTCCACTCTCACACCCTCGGCATTCAGTTCGACGAGACGCAGCGACAGCCCGTCGGCGTTCCGCACGCTGACGATGGCGAAATCGGCGCCGCCCCCATCGGCGACTGGCGCCTTGACTCCGCTGACGCGGCCGTCGGTGGCCGTGGTGGCGATGTTCCGGACAGTGGTGCGTCCCGGCGCTTCGCCATGGGCGAAGCAGCCGATCGCCTCGCCGGCGGCCAGCTTCGGCAGCCAGTGGCGCTTCTGCGCCTCGCTGCCGGCGGTCATGATGAAGTCCGCGGCGAGATAGATCGACGAGGCCACGGGCACGGGCGCCAGGACACGGCCCAGTTCCTCCGCCACCACGCACAGCTCCAGACGGCCCTGGCCTGCGCCGCCGAACTCTTCGGGTATCGCCGCGCCGAGCACACCCAGTTCGGCCAGTCCTGCATAGACCTGGGCGTCGTGAGTCAGGTCGCTCTCCAGCACCGCGCGCACGGCGCTGGACGGACAGCAGTCGGTCAGGAAGCGCCGCACATGGTCGCGCAGCATCTTCTGGTCGTCTGAGAAATCGAGGT
Organism: Minwuia thermotolerans; assembly: GCF_002924445.1. Classification (NCBI taxonomy): domain Bacteria; kingdom Pseudomonadati; phylum Pseudomonadota; class Alphaproteobacteria; order Minwuiales; family Minwuiaceae; genus Minwuia; species Minwuia thermotolerans. The sequence goes on along the minus strand of NZ_PIGG01000069.1, from coordinate 94,347 downwards.
TCAACGCGCTCCCCTTTCGCGTGCGGACTGGCGGCCCGGGGGCCGACATTCGAATAGCTTGCCGCGGACCGGGAGGCAATGCGGCAGCGACAAGCGGTAGTGCCGCCGGCCACCGAAAGGTCACCGGCTACCACTTGATGGCGGGCGCAACCGGCGACACAGATAGACGATGGATCAGACAGCGAACTACATCCAGGCGAGGTTCGCACGGCCGGCCCTCGCCTCCGTGCTCATCGCAGGGCTCGCTCTGGGCGGCTGCGAGAGTATCGTCGACGGCGCCAGGGATCTTGCCGGCGGCAGTGATACGGCTGACGCGGCGCATCAGCAGGCGGACCAAACCCGTATCGCCCAGGCGCAATCGCATTTCGACCATGGCCGGCCGGAGCAGGGCGTAGCGCTGTTGCGCCCGCTTGCCGACCAGGGCGACGCGGAAGCGCGCTTCCTGCTGGGCCTTGCCTACAGCGACGGGCGAGGGGTGCCGAGGGATCGCGCCCGTGCGCTGAGGCTGTTCGAGGCCGCGGCTGCCGACGGTCATGCCGATGCCGCCTTTCTGGCGGGACTGGCGCATCATCGCGGCAGGGGCACGGCGGCAGACCAGACGGAAGCCGTCCGGTACATGCGCGAGGCGGCGGAAGCCGGCCATGCGGCGGCGCGGTACCGGATGGGTCTGTTCCATCAGACCGGGGCGGGCGTGACCAGGGATCCGGAAGCCGCCGCCGGTTGGTTCCGGCAGTCGGCCCGGCAGGGCTTCCCCGAAGCCGCGGCCGCCATCGCAAAGGCTTACGAGAACGGTGTCGGGGTCGAAAAGAATCTGCCCTGGGCGATGCGCTGGCACGAGCGCGCCGCCGGGTACGGCGTTGCCCGATCCCAGTTCAAGTTCGGCGTCCTGGTCGCCGCCGGCCGCGGCATGCCGGCCGATCCGGAAACCGGCCTCAAATGGCTGATCCTGGCGGAGGGGAAGGGCATCGCCGAAGCCCCGCCGGTGGTTGACGCCTTGGAGGCGCGGCTTTCGCCGGCCGCGGTGAGGCGTGCTGAAGCGGCTGCGCGCGCGTGGCGGCCCCGTCCGGCCGGCCAGGTCGAGCCAGTGGACCCGGCGACCGTGCGTTATGTCCAGGCGATGTTGAACAGGCTCGGGTTCGACGCCGGAGCCGTCGACGGTCTCGACGGGCCCCGCACGCGCGCTGCGGTTCGCGCGTTCCGCCAGAGCCGGGCGCTCGGCGGCGGCGCCGGGATCGACGAGCCTGTCCTTCGAACGCTCCGCCAGGAAACCGCCTGACCGCCTCACCCCACCCGAGCGAAAAGAGCGAAAAGAAGGACGCCGGACCTCGGTCCGGCGTCCCATTCTGTTCCGGCCGCTGCGGACCGGCCCCTGAAGACCGGTCCGTCCGACGGAACGCGATCAGCTTTCGCTGCCGGTATCCGTATCGGCGTCGTCGGTGTCGCCCTCGGCGACATCGCCGTCATCGGTCGGGCCGTCGTCGGCCACGTCGCCATCGTCGGTCGAACCGTCGTCGGTGCCGTCATCGGCCACGTCGCCATCGTCGGTCGAGCCATCGTCGCTGCCGTCATCGGCCACGTCGCCATCGTCGGTCGAACTGTCGTCGCTGCCGTCGTCGGCGACATCGCCGTCGTCGGTCGAACCGTCGTCGGTGCCGTCATCGGCCACGTCACCGTCGTCGCCATCATCGATGCCGCCGTCGGGATCCTCGATGCCGAGCAGGTCGTTCACCGCGGCGACGACATCATCATTGACGTCCTTGTTGGCTGCGGCTTCGAGCGCGGCCTCTGCCTCGGCGCTCTCCTGGCCATGTTCCGCCACGGCGTCCGCATAGGCCTGAACCAGCCCGACCTGGGAATTCGGCGCGGCGTTGTCCCTGGCCGTCTGCGAGGCGTGTGCGGCGTTCAGCGCGCCCAGGGTGCTGGCCGACGCCTTGCCGTCATCGATATCGCCGTCGTCGATATCACTGTCATCGACATCCGCCGTATCGATACCGCGACCCCGGACGCCGTGGCCCCGACCATTGACGTCGGTATCGGTGTCGGTGTCCGCGCTCAGACCAAGTCCGCGGCCGGGCGCTTCGCCACTGTGTCCGGGCGCCGTGCCGCTCTGGCCGGGCGCCTCGGCGCTCTGTCCGGGCGCGGTGCCGCCATGACCCGGTGCGCTGCCGCTGTTGCCCGGGGCGCCATCGCCTGCGTCGGCGCTGGCGCCGGGGCCACCATCACCGGCGCCGCCACCGGGGCCACCGCCAGCGCCCGGACCGCCGCCACCGGGACCACCGCCAGCGCCCGGACCGCCGCCACCGGGACCACCACCCGGACCACCGCCACCGGGACTACCACCCGGACCACCGCCGCCGGGACCGCCCTTGGCCAGGGCGGCGGGCAGTTCGACCGTCAGCTTCTTGCCGTCGATGCCGGCGTCCATCATCAGGGCGCCGCCAAAGGCGACGGCGCCGAGCGCCAGCAGGCTTGTCGTCTGTTTCAGCCGGTTGATCATGTCTTGGAATCCTCCCGAGAGGCTGGATCTTCAGAACGCGGAAAGGCCCGGCGTTCCGTGTGGACGCGCAAGTGCAGCGCGCCACTTCCATGAACAAACTAGTGGCTGCAGCCGGCGGACGTTATGACCGGCTGGTGATCAAGCTGTGACGCCGGGCGGCCCAGTCCGGTCAGAAAACCCAATAGCCGCCGTCGATCAGGAAACTCTCGGCGGTGTGGAAGCCGGAGGCCTCCGACATGATGTAGACGGCGATGCCTCCGAAGTCCTCCGGGCGGCCCCAACGGCGCATGGGCATGCGCGGCATGACATTGCCGTGGAAACGCGGATCGGCGAAGGCCTTTTCGGTCATCTCCGTCTCGATCCAGCCCGGCAGGATGGCGTTGGCGGTCACGCCATGGCGCGCGAACTCGATCGCCAGGGCGTTCATCATCGAGACGAGACCCCCCTTGGAGAAGGCATAGTGTTCGTTGCGTGCGGGGCCGGACAGCGCGGCAAGGGAGGCGGTGCCGACCAGCCGGCCGAAGGGGTCGCCGTTCTTCGAACGCTCGACCATGTGCCGCGTGGCAGCGCGGAAGGTGAAGAACGCGCCCTCCATGTTGACCGACATGACGTGACGCCATTCCTCGATCGTCATCTCGGTGAAGGACGTCCCGCGCGCCGAGACGCCGGCATTGGCGAAGCAGCCGTCGACCCGGCCATGGGCCTCCAGCGTTTCGGCGAAGCGCCTGTCCACATCCTGCTCGTCGGCCACGTCGCAGACGAACGCCGTGTGCGTGCCGCCGGGGCCGGCGGCCTTCAGCCGTTCCAGCGCCTCGGCGTTCTTGGCGTCGTTGCGGCCCCAGATCGAGACATCGCCGCCGGCGGCGGCGATGGCCTCGCCGAAGCCCAGGCCGATGCCGCCATTGCCGCCGGTGATCAACGCCACCTTGCCCGTCAGATCGAACGGCTGGTACGCCATGTCGCTTCCCTCCCCGGTATCATTCGCGCGCCGCGCCCGCCGCGGCCCTCGGGAAGGTCGGATAGCAGATAACGCGCCTCTCGCGCCATCCGCTCCGTGCGGGATCAGTTGATCAGCAGATCGAAATTCTCCGGAGCTTCGTCGATCACCGTCGGGCCGTTCTCCGTCACCCGCAGGATCGAGAGCTGGCGATCGGTGGTGTTGTCCGGTCCGATCCGGAACGCGCCCAGATAGGCGCGGAAGCCGTCCGGGTTGTGCAGCCGGTCCGCCGAGAACGGGTTCTGACCGGGCTGGGCGGTGCGCACCAGATCGGCCGTCATCGCCACGGCGCCATAGGCGAGTGCTGCGATATCCAATGGCGTCTCGCCGTACTCCGAGCGGTAGCGGTCGCTGAAGGCGTTGATCAGTTTCGGATCCGGGTGGGGGAACCAGGCGCCGATCAGCGTCGGCTCCGTCTCCAGGCCGTCGCCGTACCAGCTGCTCATGCCCAGATAGCGCACCGTTTCCGGATCGATGTCGTAATAGGCAAGCAGCGGCGCCATGGTCTGCAGCCGGCTGCGCGGCTCGGCGATCAGCACGGCGTCGAATGGTGGGTCGCCGAAGGTGTCCAGGTTTTCCAGCCGCCTCAGCGCCTGCTTCGAGATATCGTCGCCGCGGCTCCTGAGCCGGGCGCGCTCCCGCTCCAGCGCGGCCGCGCGTGCGTCGTAGTCGGCGAATGACCTGGCGGCGTTCAGCAGACGATCGTCGCTCGCCTGCGCGCCGGCGGGATAGAAGTAGATCCGTTCGGCGGCGGCGCCCGCGTCGATGGCCGCCTCGCGCAGGTTCTCGGCCACCACCCGGCCGTAATCGGAATCCGGCAACAGGGCACCGAACCGCGAATAGCCGTTGCGTGCGGCGAAGCCGACGATGCGCCTTATCTCGGTCTCGGGGGTCAGGCCGAGGATCAATGCGCCGTCCGAGGCCTTGGAGGCGTCGTTGGAGAAGGCCAGCACCTTGATGCTGTTGCGGGCGGCGATGTCGCGCACCAGGGGCACGTGATCGCCGAACAGGGGGCCCAGAATGATGTGCGCGCCCTCGGCGACCGCGGCTTCGGCGGCGGTCCGGGCGCCCAGCGGCGTCGATTCCGTGTCCTTGGGCATCAGCATCAACCGGTCGGCGCCCTGGTCGAAGACGGCCATCTGCGCCGCCTTCAGCATCATCTGGCCGACCGTGCCGGCGCGGCCGCTGAGCGGCGCCAGCAACGCCACCCGCACCGGCTGACCGGATGCAACAAGTTTCCGCATGCGGGCGTCGCTGGCGGCGGCGGTCTCGAAGTCGTTCAGGGAGCCGGTCGCCAGACCGCCGGGCAGGGCCGGCTTGTCGGGTTCGGTCGAAGGCGCGGGCCGCGGGTCGGGTGTGGTCGCCACTTCGGGCGTCGCCGTGGTAGGTTCTTCCCGCTGCGCCTGCTCGCATCCGGCGGCGGCGAAGGCGACGAGAACAAGCGCGCATACGCGGCGGCGGTAGGGGATCGAAAATCGTCTCATCAGGGCACCCAACTTCTTCTTGTACCGAGCCTGTCGAAACCGATCCGCGACGCCCGAAGCCCGGAAGCGGACTCTACGTCGTCGCCACGCCGATCGGCAATCTCGGGGACATCTCCGAACGCGCCAGAGAGGTCCTCGCGAGCGCCGATCTCGTCCTGGCGGAGGACCGGCGGATGGCGGCCAGACTTCTCCAACACATAGGCGTGCGGACCACAGTCGCCAATTACCACGAGCACAATGCGGCCAGAGCAAGGCCGGACATCCTGCGCCGCCTCGCGGAAGGTCAGGTAATCGCGCTGACCAGCGACGCCGGTACGCCACTGATCTCTGATCCTGGGTACAGGCTCGTCGACGAGGCGCTGGAGGCCGGCGTGGCAGTCCGGGCCGTCCCCGGCCCCTCCGCGGTGATCGCGGCCCTTTCGGTTTCGGGTCTGCCGACGGACCGGTTCATGTTCGTCGGCTTCCCGCCGCCGAAGCAGGCGGCGCGGCGCAGCTTCCTGGCGGAGGTCGCCGGTATTGCCGCAACGCTGGTGTTCTATGAATCGCCGCGCCGGCTGCCCGACTGCCTGCGTGACATGGCCGCGGTCCTGGGCGACCGGCCGGCGGCCGTCGCGCGGGAACTGACGAAGCTGCACGAGGAAGTGCGCCGGGGAGGACTGCCGGACCTGGCGGACCACTACACCGCCGCGGGCCCGCCGAAGGGTGAGATCGTCATCATCGTCGGCCCCCCGGCGGCGGCGGAAACCGACTGGGCGGCGATCGACCGGGAACTCGCCGACAGGCTGACGGGGGAGAGCCTGCGCGACGCCGTCGACGCGGTCGCCGCCGGAAGCGGCGCCCCCCGCAAGGCGGTCTACCGCCGGGCGCTGGCGCTGAAGAATGGCGATGGTGGCGCGTAGCCGGGCGGACCGGCGTGCCGCTGAGCGCGCCGGGCATCGCGCCGAATGGCTGGCGGGGCTGTGGCTCCGGCTGAAGGGCTTCCGCGTGCTGGCGCGGAATGTGCGCACGCCTCATGGCGAGATCGACCTCATTGCGCGCCGTGGCAAGATCGTGACCTTCGTCGAGGTCAAGCGCCGCGACGACGAGGATGACGCCCGTCGCGCCGTGACCGTGCGCCAGCGCGACAGGATTGCCCACGGGGCCCGCTATCTGGCGGATTCCGGACGTTTCGGACCGGGCGCCGAGAGCTTCCGCTTCGACGTGGTGATCGTGCGCCGCGGGCGCCTGCCGCTGCACATTCCGGACGCCTGGCGACCCTGAGGCGCGCGACGCCCGCCGGATGCGCTAGAATGCGCGGGTGATTCGCTTCCACCAGGAGCCACGGCAATGAGCAGATTACCCTTGTCGAATTTCGCCGCCGCCGCCGCGCTGGCCGCCGGACTTGCGGCAGCCCTGGGCGGCTGCACGGGCGCGGTGCTGGGCGGCGGAGCCGCCGCCGGGATCGGCGTGGCGCAGGAGCGCTCGGTCGGCGACGCGATCGACGATACCACCATCGCCACGAAACTGTCCGCGGCACTGCTCGACGACAGCTTCAGCCTGTTTCGCGACGTCGACCTGGAAGTGGTCGAGGGCCGCGTCCTGCTGACCGGCAAGGTGCCGGAAATGAAGGACAGGCTGCGCGCCGAGGAACTGGCCTGGAAGGTCAAGGGCGTGAATGAGGTGGCCAACGCCATCCAGGTCACTTCGGAGGGCGGGATCGGCTCCTATGCCCGCGACGTGCGCATCTCCAACGAATTGCGTCTGGCCATTCTGGGCGATTCCAGGATCCTGGGAATCAACTACTCGATCGAGACCGTCGGCGGCGTGGTCTATCTCATAGGCATCGCCCAGAGCGAGGAGGAACTGGACCGCGTGATCCAGCACGCCCGCTCGATCAAGGGCGTGAAGAAGGTCGAGAGCTATGTGCGCCTGAAGGACGATCCGCGGCGGGCAGGCTGACCGGGGACCCGGGATGGACTGGCGCGGCGAGCTGAGCGAACAGGGCAGGCGGGACAATGACGCCCTGGACATCGCGGGGACGTTGCTCGCCCTCTCCGCAGCGGACGATCCGGGGCGCGATCTGACACTGGCGCGCGCCGAACTGGCGGCGCTGGCCGAACCGTTGGCGGCGCAGGCCTCGGCCTCCGCTCTTGCCGGCCGGATCGCCCGCGGCCACGGCTATCGCGGCGACGCCGAGACCTATGACGACATGCGTAATGCCGACATCGCCGAGGTGGTGCGCCGGCGCAGGGGGCTGCCCGTCGCGCTGGGGCTGCTCTACATGCATTGCGGCCGCGCCCAGGGCTGGTCGATCGCCGGCCTCAACTTCCCCGGCCACTTCCTGCTCCGGCTTCAGGGCGGGGAGAAGCCCGAACTCATTGACCCCTTCAACGCAGGCAACACCATCACCCCCGCGGAAATGAACGCCATGCTCCAGCGAATGAACGGGGCCGGTGCAAGATTGCAGCCCGGCCACATGGCCGCGGTCCCGGTGCGGCACGTGCTGATGCGGCTGCAGAACAACATCAAGATCCGGGCCCTGCAGGCGGGCGATACGGACAGGGCGGTGGCGGTGCTGGAGCGGGTCAGCCTGTTCGCGCCGGCGGAGGCGGCGGTCTGGCTTGAATGGGCCGGGATCGAGAGCGGGCGGGGCAACATGCGCCGCGCGCTGGCCCTGCTCGACCGGGGCGCCGAGCACGCGGCCGACGAGGTCTCGAAACTCGCCCTCGCCGATGCCCGGCAGGCACTGGGCCGGCGTCTCAACTGACCGGTTCAAGGTCACCCGCCGTCGCTGGAGAACATGATTGCGGCGAGCCTTTTCCGCGCGAAAGCGGAGGCGCCGAGCAGCCGGATCAGACCGTCTCGGGCGGCCTTCGTCAGCGGTCCCGAGGCGGTGACGAGCCGGAACCCCCCTGTCGGCGGCGCGCATGACACCCTTTGCCGCTTCCAGCCGGCGGTGCTGATAGCCGTCCAGGCCGCCTTCGGAGACGGCGCGGGCGAAATCGAAAGCGTCGTCGATGCCGAGGTTCATGCCCATGCCGCCGACCGGGGAATGGACGTGGGCGGCATCGCCCGCCAGCCAGACGCTGCCGCGACCGAAACAGTCGACGCGGCGCTCGCTGAGCCCGAAGCTGTTGCGCCAGCTCACCGTGCCCAGCGCCATTTCGCGGCGGACCCTCGCCTCCAGGTCGGGGTGGTTGCCAATGGCACGGAAGCGACCGTCACCCAGGGTGATCATGAACAGCGCCAGGCTCGGATCGTCCAGAAAGGCCGCGGCCTGGCAGTCGGGCCAGGGCCAGTCCACTTCGGCGTCGAGCAGGGACCAGTCGCCCTCATAGGGCACCCCTTCGAATTCGACGCCCAGGCTTCGGCGGGTAATGCTATGCGCCCCGTCGGCGCCCAGGACAAGGTCGGCCTCGAAGATCTGACCGTCATCGGTCGCGACCGACGCGGTGCCGTCGTTCTGCCGGACCTCCGCGGCTTCTGTGCACCAGAGAATCTCGATACCGCGCGCCTCGGCCAGTCCGGCGAGGATCGCTTCGGTGCGGCTCTGGGGCAGTGCGACCATGGTCGGCGGCGGCGCGTCGGGTTGCGGGATATCGAGCGTGGTGAGCGCGCGGCCATTGCGGAAAAATCTGACGCGTTGCAGCGGGGTCGCCGCGTCCAGGATCGGCCGGGCCGCGCCCACCGTATCGAGATGAAGCAGGCTGCGGCGGTTGACGCCGACGGCGCGGGATTCGCCGATGGTGTCCTCAAGCCGTTCCAGCACCCGGACTGCATGTCCGCGCCGGGCAAGCGCCAGCGCTGCGCTCAGCCCGGTGGGGCCGGCGCCGACCACGACGATGCTGGCATGCGCGCCGGTCATGCAGGCGACGTGGGGCGGGCGGGACTGCGGTCAATGTGGGCGCCTGCGGCGGAACGGCTTTTGACCGGCCCGGCGTACGCCCTATCATCGCGGCGGAATTCTTTGGGGAGCGCCGCCGGATGAGCCTGAAAGTCGCGGTCCAGATGGACCCGATCGCCGCGATCGACATCAACGCCGATTCGACCTTCGCCCTGATGCTGGAGGCGTCGGCGCGGGGGCATCGGCTCCACTACTATCTGCCCCAGGAACTGGCCTGGACCGGCGGGCAGGTAAAGGCCCGTCTGCGCGAGGTCGAGGTCCGGCGGGAAAAGGGCAACCATTTCACGCTTGGCGAGGACCGCATCGCCGACCTGACCGAGATGGACGTCGTCCTGCTGCGTCAGGATCCGCCCTATGACATGGCCTATCTGACGACGACCTACCTGCTGGAGCGCATCCATCCGAAGACCCTGGTGGTCAACGATCCCACAGAAGTGCGCAATGCCCCGGAGAAGCTGTTCGTCACCGAGTTCGTCGACCTGATGCCGGCGACCCTGATCACCCGCGACACGGCGATGATCCGGGCCTTCTACCACCAGCATGGCGACATCATCGTCAAGCCGCTCTACGGCAATGGCGGGGCGGGCGTCTTCTACCTCAGGGACGGCGACCACAATCTGAGTTCCCTGCTGGAGATGTTCCAGCAGATGTTCCGCGAGCCCCTGATCGCGCAGAAGTTCCTGCCCGCCGTGCGCGAGGGGGACAAGCGGATCATCCTGGTCGACGGGGAACCCGCCGGGGCCATCAACCGCGTCCCGGCGGAGGGCGAGTCGCGCTCCAACATGCATGTCGGCGGGACGCCGCTGAAATCGACGCTGACCGAGCGGGAGCACGAGATCTGCGCCCGCATCGGCCCGGAGCTGAAAGCGCGCGGCATGATCTTCGTCGGCATCGACGTGATCGGCGGCCTGATGACGGAGATCAACGTGACCAGTCCGACGGGCATCCAGGAGATCGACCGCTATGACGGGGCCAATCTCTCCGGTCTGATCTGGGATGCGATCGAGGCGAAGCGGTAGGCTCCGCCCCTCCGGAACCATTGCGCCATCTTGCCTTCGCATGCGCAAATGAGGCAGGAATCCGCCGGGCCTTTCGCCTATAGTGCGCGACGAATTCGGTTGGGGACGAACCGGCGCACCATGCCGGGCAATCGAGGCACAGATTCTAACCACGGAAGGAGTTGGGAGTGGGCGAGGACACCTTGAAGACGCGCCGCAGCCTCGACGTTGGGGGCAAGACCTACGACTATTTCAGCCTGAAGGCGGCGGAGGCGGAACTGGGCGACCTGTCGGTCCTGCCCAAGACGCTGAAGGTGCTGCTGGAGAACCTGCTGCGCTTCGAGGACGGGCGCACGGTCACGACCGACGACGTGAAGGCGGTCGCCGAATGGCTGAAGGAGCGCCGCTCCGACCGGGAGATCGCGTACCGGCCGGCGCGCGTGCTGATGCAGGACTTCACCGGCGTTCCGGCCGTGGTCGACCTGGCCGCCATGCGCGCCGCCATCGAGTCGATGGGCGGCGACGCGAAGAAGATCAACCCGCTGAGCCCGGTCGATCTGGTGATCGACCATTCGGTGATGGTCGACGCGTTCGGCAATCCGCAGGCCTTCGAGAAGAACGTCGAACTGGAATACGCCCGCAACAAGGAGCGCTACGAGTTCCTGCGCTGGGGCTCCACCGCGTTCGACAATTTCCGGGTCGTGCCGCCGGGAACCGGCATCTGCCATCAGGTGAACCTGGAATACCTCGCCAAGGTCGTCTGGACGAAGGAGGAGGACGGCAGGACCGTCGCCTATCCCGACACGCTGGTGGGCACCGACAGCCACACCACCATGATCAACGGTCTGGCCGTGCTGGGCTGGGGCGTCGGTGGCATCGAGGCCGAGGCGGCCATGCTGGGACAGCCGATCTCCATGCTGATCCCGGAGGTCGTGGGCTTCCGGCTGACCGGCAAGCTGAAGGAAGGCACCACCGCCACCGACCTGGTGCTGACGGTCACCGAGATGCTGCGCAAGAAGGGCGTGGTCGGCAAGTTCGTGGAGTTCTTCGGCCCCGGCATCCGTGAGATGAGCCTGGCCGACCGCGCGACCATCGCCAACATGGCGCCGGAGTACGGCGCCACCTGCGGCTTCTTCCCGATCGACGACGAGACGCTCGCCTACATGCGGGCGACCGCGCGGCCGGACGACCTGGTGGCGCTGACGGAGGCTTACGCCAAGGAACAGGGTTTCTGGCTGGACGACGTGGAGCCCGTCTTCACCGACACGCTGGAACTCGACATCTCCACCGTCGAGCCGTCCCTGGCCGGGCCGAAGCGGCCGCAGGACCGGGTGCCGCTGTCGATCGCAGCGGACGCCTTCGACAAGGCGCTGACGAAGGACTTCAACGTCCCCGACAAGGCGAAGTCGGTGCAGGTGAAGGGCGCCGACTACGCGATCAGTCACGGCGATGTCGTGATCGCGGCCATCACGTCGTGCACGAACACGTCCAACCCGGGCGTGATGCTGGGCTCGGGCCTGGTGGCGCGCAACGCCGTCGCCCGTGGGCTGACCGTCAAGCCGTGGGTCAAGACCTCGCTGGCGCCGGGCAGCCAGGTGGTCTCCGACTACCTTGCCGAGGCCGGTCTGGACGACGATCTGGACAAGCTCGGCTTCAATCTCGTCGGCTATGGTTGCACCACCTGCATCGGCAATTCCGGCCCGCTGCCGGAGCCGATCGCGGAGGCGATCACCGAGGGCGATCTCGTCGCCTGCTCGGTCCTGTCGGGCAACCGCAACTTCGAAGGCCGGGTGAACCCGCACGTGCAGGCCAACTACCTGGCTTCGCCGATGCTGGTCGTGGCCTACGCCATCGCCGGCTCGATGCACGTCAACCTGCTGGAGGATCCGCTCGGTCAGGATCCGGACGGCAATGACGTCTACCTGAAGGACATCTGGCCCTCGAACCAGGAGGTCATCGACACGGTCCGCGCCTGCGTGAAGAAGGAGATGTTCCTGAACCGCTATGGCGACGTCTTCAAGGGTGACGAGCACTGGCAGAAGATCAATGTCTCCGGCGGCCTGACCTATGACTGGGACTCCACCTCCACCTATGTCCAGCACCCGCCCTATTTCGAGGGCATGCAGGCGGAGCCCGGCGAGGTGAGCGACGTCAGGCATGCGCGCATCCTGGCGGTGCTGGCCGACTCGGTGACCACGGACCACATCTCGCCGGCCGGTTCCTTCAAGGAGGAGACGCCGGCCGGGCGCTATCTGACCGACCACCAGGTGCCGCCGCGGGAGTTCAACTCCTACGGCTCCCGCCGCGGCAATCACGAGGTCATGATGCGCGGCACCTTCGCCAATATCCGCATCCGCAACGAGATGGCTCCCGGCACCACCGGCGGGATCACCCGGCACATGCCTTCGGGTGAGGAAATGCCGATCTACGACGCTGCCATGCGCTACGCCGAGGAGGGCGTGCCGCTGGTCGTCGTGGCCGGCAAGGAGTACGGCACCGGCTCGTCGCGCGACTGGGCGGCGAAGGGAACGCGCCTGCTGGGCGTCAAGGCGGTGATCGCGGAAAGCTTCGAACGCATCCACCGCTCCAACCTGGTGGGCATGGGCGTGCTGCCGCTGGTCTTCAAGGATGGCCAGAACCGCAAGACGCTGAAGCTGACCGGTGAGGAGCTCATCTCCCTCGGCGGCATCGAGAGCGGGATCAAGCCGCGCATGGACGTGCCCTGCACCATCACCCGGCCGGACGGCTCGACGGAGCATGTCACCCTGCTCTGCCGCATCGATACGCTCGACGAGGTGGACTACTACCGGCACGGCGGCATCCTGCAGTACGTGCTGCGCCGCCTGGCGGCGTAGGGGCCGGTGCGATTGACGGGCGGGTCACCCATGTGTGACTCGCCCGGATCGCGGCGCCCTCCTAGTTTCCGGCGCATGACACGCGTGAGATCATTGCTGGCCCTGGCGGCCGCGGCGCTTGTGGCGCCGTCGAGCTGGGCGGAGGACGCAGCAGGCAATCTCACCGTCGTCGAGCTGTTCACCAGTCAGGGATGCAATTCCTGTCCGCCCGCCGACAGGTTGCTGGGCGAGCTGGCGGCACGGGAGGATGTGCTCGGGCTCAGCTACCATGTCGACTACTGGGACTATCTCGGCTGGAAGGACACGTTCTCCCTGCCGGAATCCTCCGTGCGCCAGCGGGGCTATGTGGGACACGCCGGCGGGCGCTACGCCTATACGCCGCAGATCGTCGTCGGCGGCGAGCATCAGGTCGTCGGCAGCCGGCGCGCCGCGGTCGAGACTGCGATCCGCGAGGAAGCCGCCGAGCCCATGGCGGTGGAGATCCGGGCCCGGCCGGATGGCGGCGGCATGTGGCATGTTGCGATGGAACCGACCGAGCTGCCGGAGATCGTCTGGGTCTGGCTGGTGACCTTCGACGACCGTCACGACGTCGACATCGAGCGGGGCGAAAACAGTGGCAAGACGCTCTCCTACTACAATGTCGTTCGCCGCATCGAACGCATCGCCACATGGGACGGACGGACCGCGCTCGACGTGCCGGTCGACATGCGGCAGGCCTGGGCGGATGGCCGCGACGGCTGCGCCGTGATCGTTCAGACGGCCGGATTCGGCCCGGTGCTGGGCGCGGCGCGTATCCGGCGGAATGGAAGCTGACCGCCGCCGAAAAGGCGGCGCGCTTTCCATTTGTGATCCAGATCACAAGATGATGCGCTGAAGTGGGGTTCGCGCCGCGCCAGGTTGGCCGGGAGCCGTCGAAACCGGCCCGCCGCACCGGATGTCGGGGGCGAGCGCTCATGAAGGGTTAACCCGGATCTGTGAGATTTGCTATTGCGGCTGATCGGGAAGCTCTGGAAGATCGGACTTATGGGTATTCTTGCGCTGAGAACTGGAAGTGTGGCCCGCACCGTCTGGGCGAGCGCCGCGCTGATCGCCGCAACAACCATGACCGCCGGTGCGGTGGAACGGCAGCCGAACAACGATTTTTCCGAACTGCCGCAGGTCGCCGCGGTGACCGGTCAGTCCTCGGCCCAGACCCCCAGGGGCCAGAGGCTGAGCGGGGAAGGGTTCGGCGCCTATCTCGCCGGACGGCAGGCCCGCAAGGACGGCGATACCACCGCCGCCGCGCGCTACTATGCCATGGCGCTGGCCGCCGATCCGGACAATGACAGGCTGGCCCGGCGCGCCTTTGTTCTCGACGTCAGCGAGGGCCTGTTCGATCGCGCCATTCCGCTCGCGAACCGTGTGCTGGCCGGGGACGAGGCGGCGCCGGTCGCGAACCTCACCATCGCCGTCGACGATCTGAAGAACGGCCGTTACGGCAAGGCCGAAGCGCGGATCGCCAGGGCGGCGAAGCGCGGCGCCATGCGTCTGGTGGGTCCGTTGCTCCGCGCCTGGGCCGCCTATGGCGCGGGCGACGTTCAGGGGGCGCTGGCCCGTCTCGACCCGCTGGAGGGCAACGAGACCTTCAAACCGTTCGAAATGTACCACCGCGCGCTGCTGCTCGGCGCATCGGGCGACCCGGACGGCGCTCTCGCCGCCCTCGATTCCCTGCCCGACGATGTCGGCCTGGATCTGCGTTCGCGCCTTGTCTACGCATCGCTGATCGAGCGGCGCGACGGTCGCGAGGCGGCGCTGGCCTATCTGAAGGGGCTGACAGCGCGCTATGGCGAAGATCCGGTGTTGCGGACCTATCTGACCGGCGAACGGCCGGTCGCCGATGCCTTCCCGGTCATCGACGCCGGGGATGGCGCAGCAGAAGCGCTCTATGGCGCTGCGTCGGCGCTGGCGCGGGATGCGGTCAACGACGTCTCGCTGGTCTATCTCAGGCTGGCGCTGCACGTCCGTCCCGATCTGGATGTCGGCTACGCGCTGTTGGGCGACATGCAGGAGGAAAGCGGCCGCTGGGACGCCGCCATGTCCTCCTACCGGCGGATCGATGGCGAGTCGCCTTACAAGTGGGGCGCCAACATCCGCGTCGCCTGGGCCCTCGACACGCTGGGCCATACCGACGATGCGATATCGCTGCTGCGCACGATGGCGGACCAGCGCAAGCAGAACATCACCACTCTGGCGACGCTGGCCGACGTCCTGAGGGGTCACCGCCGCTTCGACGAGGCGGCCAGGGTCTACGCCGAGGCGATCGAACGCATCGAGACGCCTGGCGCGAGGCACTGGTCGCTGTTCTACGCCCGTGGCATCGCCCTGGAGCGAACCCAGCGCTGGAAGCAGGCCGAGTCCGACTTGCTCAAGGCCCTGGAGCTGAATCCCAATCAGCCGCTGGTGATGAACTATCTGGGCTACTCCTGGGCCGATCAGGGCGTGAACCTGGAAAAGGCGGTGGCCATGATCCAGAAGGCCGTCGACCTGCGGCCGACCGATGGCTACATCGTCGACAGCCTGGGCTGGGCCTATTACCAGAAGGGCGACTTCGAAAACGCGGTCAAGCAACTGGAACGCGCCGTCGAACTGAGGCCCGAGGATCCGACGATCAACGATCATCTGGGCGATGCGCTCTGGCATGTCGGCCGCCGCCGGGAGAGCTGCTACCAGTGGCGTCACGCCCTGCAGCTCGATCCCGAGCCGGAGCAGGCGGAGCGAATTGTCGAGAAGCTGAACGACGGTCTGGACGAGGGTGCCAGGGCTTTCCGTGGCTGCTTCTTCTGAGGCGATTGCGCCGGCCGCGCTTTTCGAGGACGCGCCGGCCAAGCTGAACCTGTTCCTGCACGTCGTGGGCCGCCGCGACGATAGCTATCACCTGCTGGAGAGCCTCGTCGCGTTCACCGATATCGGCGATCGCCTGTCGGCGACGGTCCGGGCCGACGGGGCGCTGTCCCTGACTGTCTCCGGGCCCTTCGGGGCGCTTCTGACCGAGTCCCCGGAGAACCTGGTGCTCCGCGCCGCACGGTCGCTGCGAAGCCGGCTGGGCGTCAGCGCCGGCGCGGCGCTGCATCTGGAGAAAAACCTGCCGGTCGCCTCGGGCATCGGCGGCGGTTCGGCGGACGCGGCCGCTGCGCTCAGGCTGCTGAACCGTCTCTGGGAGGGCGGGCTGAAGGAGGGCGATCTGGCCGGGATGGGCCTCGCGCTCGGCGCCGACGTGCCCGTCTGCATCGCCTCTCATGTCGCACTTATGCGGGGTGTCGGCGAAGTCCTGGAGCCGGCGGCGCTGCCCGCCCCCTTCGGCGTTCTGCTGGTCAACCCGCTGCAGCCGGTCTCCACGCCCCGGGTCTTCGCCGGCTTTCGCCGCACCGGGTGCTTTGCCGCGCGCGCTGCCCATGACTGGACGGTCGAGCCCGATCCCCATCGCTGGCTGCATCATCTCGCGGCGGCGGGCAACAGCCTGCAGGCGCCGGCCGAAACGCTGCTGCCGGAAATTGCGACGATCCTGTCGGTGCTGGGCGAACTGCCGGAATGCCTGCTGGCGCGCATGTCCGGATCCGGCGCGACCTGTTTCGCACTGTTCCCCGATGCGCCAGCCGCGGCGTCCGCGGCGCGGGATTTCGGCGCGCGCCGTCCCGATTGCTGGGTGGCGGCGGGGCGGTTGCGGGGTTAATCATCGCCTGCGGATTCAAGGCAGGATGGAACGCCCATGAGCATGGTCATCGCGGTGGACGGCCCGACGGCTTCCGGCAAGGGAACCCTCGCCCGCCGGCTGGCGGCGCATTTCGGCTTCGCCTATCTGGACACCGGCTCGCTCTACCGTGCGGCGGCGCTGCGGCTGTTGAGGGCGGGCGGCGACGGGGCGGACACCGATGCCGCCGTGGCGGCGGCACAAGGGATCGGACCGGACGATCTCGCCGATCCGGCCCTGCGTGAGGAGGCGACGGGCAACATGGCTTCCCGCGTGGCCGCGCTGCAGCCGGTGCGCGATGCGCTGTTCGCGCTGCAACGAGACTTCGCCGCCTGCCCGCCGGCCGGTCTGCCCGGAGCCGTCCTCGACGGACGCGATATCGGCACCGTCGTCTGTCCCGATGCCCGGGTGAAGCTGTTCGTCACCGCCGATGTGGCAGCGCGGGCGCGCCGCCGGCACCTCGAACTGACAGGGCAGGGACAGGAGGTCGCCTACGAGACCGTTCTGCGGGACCTGAAGGACCGCGACGCCCGGGATTCGGCCCGCGCCACCGCCCCGCTCGCGCGGGCGGACGACGCAGTGTTGATCGACACCACCAAATTGGATATAGAAGCCGCATTCTCCGCGGCGCTGGAGGCGTGCGCGTCCCGTATGGACGGGAGCTGACGCCGGCTGCGGAGGGTCCGAAGGTTGCGATCGCCCCCGGCGTCGCAAAATCAAGCCTCGGGCCGCTGAAAGGAGAGAACCCTCGAAATGAGTGATGTTAACGCCGGAGCTGGCACTCAGCTCCCGAGCCAGGATGATTTTGCCGCCCTCCTGGACGAAACCTATGGCTCCGAAGACAATCTCGAAGGCTCGGTCATAAAGGGAACCGTGCTGGGCGTGGAGAATGACCACGTCATCGTCGATATCGGCCTGAAGACCGAGGGCCGCATCCCGCTGCGCGAGTTCCAGAACGGCGGCCGGCCGCCGGAAATTCATGCGGGCGACTCGGTGGAGGTCTATCTCGAGCGCATCGAGAACGGCCAGCACGAGGCCGTCATCAGCCGCGACAAGGCGCGCCGCGAGGAAGCCTGGGCGAAGCTGGCCAAGTCTTTCGACGCCAACGAGCGCGTCGAGGGCATGATCATCGGCCGGGTCAAGGGCGGCTTCACTGTCGACCTGTCCGGCGCGGTGGCGTTCCTGCCGGGCTCCCAGGTCGACATCCGTCCGATCCGTGACGTGACTCCGCTGATGAACACGCCGCAGCCGTTCCAGATCCTGAAGATGGACCGCCGCCGCGGCAACATCGTCGTCTCCCGCCGCGCGGTGCTGGAAGAGACCCGCGCCGAGGCCCGCCAGGAGCTGATCCAGCGCCTGGAGGAAGGCATGATCACCGACGGCGTGGTCAAGAACATCACCGACTACGGCGCGTTCGTCGACCTGGGCGGCATCGACGGCCTGCTGCATGTCACCGACATGTCCTGGCGGCGCGTCAATCACCCGACCGAGGTTCTGAACATCGGCGAGACCATCAAGGTCCAGGTGATCAAGGTCAACAAGGAGACCCAGCGCATCAGCCTCGGCATGAAGCAGCTGCAGGAAGATCCGTGGGACGGCGTGGCGCTGAAGTACCCGGTCGGCGCGAAGCTGACGGGCCGCGTCACCAACATCACCGACTACGGCGCGTTCGTGGAGCTGGAGGCCGGCGTCGAAGGTCTGATCCACGTCTCCGAGATGTCCTGGACCAAGAAGAACGTCCATCCGGGCAAGATCGTCTCCACCAGCCAGGAGGTGACGGTGCAGGTCCTGGAGGTCGATCCGGAGAAGCGCCGCATCAGCCTGGGTCTGAAGCAGACCATGGACAATCCGTGGGACAACTTCGCGGAGACCCACCCCGTGGGCTCGACCGTCGAGGGCGAGGTCAAGAACAAGACCGAGTTCGGTCTGTTCGTCGGCCTGGACGGCGAGATCGACGGCATGGTCCACATGTCCGACCTCAGCTGGGACGCTTCGGCCGAGCAGGCCATGAACGACTACAACAAGGGTGATCACGTCCGCGCCGTGGTGCTGGATGTGGACACCGAGAAGGAGCGTATCAGCCTCGGCATCAAGCAGCTCGAGAACGATCCGTTCGCCGGCGCGAAGTCGCTCAAGCGCGGCGCGACCGTCACCTGCTCGGTCACCCGCGTGCTCGACGCCGGTCTGGAGGTCGAGACTTCGGAAGGCCTTTCGGGCTTCATCCGCAAGGGCGACCTCAGCCGCGACCGCTCCGAGCAGCGGCCGGACCGCTACGCTGTCGGTGACAAGCTCGACGCCAACGTCATCAACGTCGACAGCAAGACCCGCCGGGTCAACCTGTCGGTGAAGGCGCTGGAAGTGGCCGAAGAGAAGGAGGCCGTGGCCAATTATGGCTCCTCCGACTCCGGCGCCAGCCTTGGCGACATCCTGGGCGCCGCCCTGAAGGCGCGCATGGAGGCCGGCAAGGACGACGAAGAGGAAGACGGCGACAAGTAAGGCCTGAAACGGGGCGCGCCCTTGCGGCGCGTCTCCGCAGGTCTACGATCGCGGACGGGGAGCGTCATCGGCGCTCCCCGTTCCTTCTTTCGGGGTCGGAGAATTGGCGGCAACGGGCGACATCGACTGCTGGGTGCTTTCCAACGGCGGCGCCGGCATGCTCAACCAGTGCATCGGCCTGGCCGAGGCGATGGACGTCGCGTGGACCGACAAGCGCGTGGCCATCCGCCAGCCCTGGCTCAGCCTGCCGCCCGGCCTGTGGCTCAGGCCCTTCGCCGCGCTCGGTCCGGGCTCTTCGGACCTGCGGCCGCCCTGGCCGGACCTGCTGATCGCCAGCGGCCGCCAGACCGTCGCCATCGCCGCGGCCATCCGCCGTGCCTCGGCGGGCCGCACATTTACCGTCCAGATCCAGAAGCCCGGCATTCCGCCCCGCCATTTCGACCTCGTGGTCACGCCGCAGCATGACCGGCTGGCCGGTGCGAACGTCGTCGCCACCAAGGGCGGGCTGAACCGCATCACGCCGGCGCGCCTCGAGACCGAGGCCGCCCGCTTCGCCGACAGCGTCGCCCATCTGCCGCGCCCGCTGATCGCCGTGCTGGTGGGCGGCTCCAGCAAGGCCTACCGGATGACGGAAGCCAGCGGCCGCGATCTCGCGGCGAAGCTGCGCGCCCTGGCCGAGCGGGAGGGGGCGGGGCTGCTGGTCACCGCCTCGCGCCGCACCGGCGAGGCGAACGCCGCCGTGCTCCGGGAGGCGCTGGAGGGCCTGCCGCATCTCTGGTGGGAAGGGATCGGCGAGAACCCCTATCTGGGATGGCTGGGCCTCGCCGATGCTTTCGTGGTCACCGGGGATTCCGTGAACATGATCTCGGAGGCCTGCGCCACGGGGAAGCCGGTCATGGTCCATGGCCTGCCGGGCGGCACGCCCAAGTTCGACCGTTTCCACCGGCTGTTCCGGGAGGCGGGCCTGGTCCGGCCCTTCGAGGGGCTGCTGGAGCGCTACGCATACGAGCCGCTGAACGAGACCGCCGAGGTCGCCCGTATCGTCCGGGCGCGCATGGCGGCGCGGTAGGTCCCTTTAGAGCGTTCCGCTGTTTGATTGAACCGCCACTCACTCGGCGTGTCACCCCCGCCTCTGTGCGGGGGTCCGGAGCGGCTTCGCCGCAAGTCGACAATCTGGCCGGATGCCCGCACAAGGCGGGCATGACACCGAAGCTCCACTGGCAATTCAATCTCCCCAAGGCTCGCTCTAGAATCCCGGGGCCGGCGCTTGTCGCAATATGTCATTGCCCGGACAAGACGGGCAGCGACAATTGCTACTCTAGCCCGCCTTCTGGCGTGCGATCTCGTCCTCGACGTCGCGCAGCTTGTCCTTGCCGAAGAACATCTCGTCGCCGACGAAAAAGGTGGGGCTGCCGAAATTGCCGCGTTCGACCGAGGCCTCGGTATTCTCGATCAGCTTCTGCTTGATCGCCGGATCCTGCGTCGCCTCGACAAGGGCGCGGCCATCGAGGCCAGCGGCGTCCAGCACCGCCGCGACGGTCCCGGGATCGTCCATCTTCCGGTTGTCCTCCCACATGGCGCGGAAGACGGCCTCGACATAGTCCGCCAGCCGGCCATCGCGCTCGGCCGCCAGCGCGCCGCGCATGATCAGCACCGTGTTGACGGGGAAGTGCTCGTTCCAGCGGAAGCCGGCAATGCGGTGGTTCTCGACGAAGCGTTTCATCTCGAGCTGGCCGTACTCGGCCTTGTTGCGGATGCCCTTCAGGCTCTCCATGGGCGAGACGTTGCCGGTCAGCTTGAACACCCCGCCCAGCAGGACCGGCACATAATCGAATTTCGCGCCGCTGCGCTGCTCGACCGCGGGAATCACCCGGTGCGCCAGATAGGCGTTCGGGCTGCCGAAATCGAAATGGAATTCAACCCTGGGCATCGATAATCCTCCCCTGCTGCCGGCGGGGAGCGTATCACGGCGGTGACGATCTCGGCAGCCATTCGGGAGGCGGAACCGTGGACAGAATCCAGACCATCGAACAGCTCGAGGCGATCTACGGCGAGGTCCCGGAGCGGGCGCTGGTCAAGGAGAGCCCGACGCTGATTCCGGAATACGCCGCATTCGTGCGCCGCGCGCCGTTCTGCATGCTGGCGACCGTCGGGCCGGAGGGCGTCGACGTCTCGCCCCGCGGCGACCCGCCGGGCTTTGTCCGGGTGGCCGACGAGCGGACGCTGATGCTGCCGGACCGGCGCGGCAACAACCGAGTGGATTCACTGCGCAACATCGTGCGCGACGGCCGCGCCTCGCTCATCTTCATGATCCCCGGCATCGGCGAGACGCTGCGCGTCAACGGCCGCGCGGACCTGGCGATCGATCCCGGCCTGCTCGAGAGCTTCGCCTTCGAGGGCAAGACGCCGCGCTGCATCGTCCGGGTCCATGTCGAGACCGTCTATTTCCAGTGCCAGAAGGCGCTCGCGCGCTCGGGCCTCTGGGACCCGGCGGCGCAGGCGGATCGCTCCGAGGTGCCGACGGCCGGGCAGATGCTGCAGGCGCTGATGCAGGACCGGGATTTCGACGGCGACGAATACGACCGGACCTATCCCGAACACATGGCCCGGACGATCTACTAGACGCCACGCGCCGCCGGGCGGTTTTCCATACGCGGCTTGAACGGCCCCGATGCCGGCGGCAAGATCGGCGCAATACAGGCGGCCGGCCGTCCCGAGCCATGGCCGCCGTGACAGAGGCCGCCCGGGGGCCACAGCCCTCCGGTTGCCGGACAAGCATGATCGGGAACCGGGAGGTAACGATGAAACTGAAGATGATCGGAATGATGGCATCCGTGGCGTGCGCCGCCGCGACGCTGGTCCAGGCGGCCGAACTGCCGCGTGCGTCGGATCCGGCGTCGCTCGGGTTCTCCGGCGACCGGCTGCAGGCGCTGGATGCGCGCATCGCGAAGGAGATCGAGGCCGGCAGCTTCCCGGGCGCCATCGTCATGGTCGCCCGCGACGGGCAGATCGCGCATCTGGGGGTCATGGGCAAGCGCACCGAGGGCGGCGAGCCGATGGCCGAGGACGCCATCTTCCGCATCTATTCCATGACCAAGCCGATCACCTCCGTCGCGGCGATGATCCTGGTCGAGGAGGGCCGGCTGGACCTGAGCCATCCGGTGCACGCCTACCTGCCCGAATACAAGGAGATGCAGGTGGCCACCGGCAAGGACGCCGACGGCAATGTCACTCTGGAGCCCGCCAGGCGGGCGATGACCATTCAGGACCTGCTGCGCCATACGGCCGGACTCACCTATGGCTTCTTCGGCGCCGGTCCCGCGCGCGAGGCGATGAGCGAGATGAACCTGGAAAGCGCGGGCCTGAACAACCGCGAGATCGCCCGTGTCATCGGCGGCCTGCCGCTGGAACATCAGCCGGGCCAGGTCTGGGAGTACAGCCGCGCGACCGATGTTCTGGGCGCCGTGATCGAGGTCGTCGAGGGCCGGCCGCTCGGTGAGGTCTTCCAGGACCGCATCTTCGACCCGCTCGGCATGGAGGACACCATGTTCCGGGTCGCCGATCCGGCCGACCAGGCGCGGCTCGCCGAGGCCCGTGCCGACGACATGAACGTCGGTCCCATCACCATGCACGATCCGGCCGCCGAGCGGGCCTTCGAATCCGGCGGCGGCGGTCTGCACTCGACGGTGCACGACTACGCGCGTTTCGCACAGATGCTGCTGAACGGCGGCGAACTTGACGGCGCGCGGATCCTCTCGCCGGAGACAGTGGCCTTCATGACCGCCGATCACCTCGGCGACCGCATCGGACCCGGCAAGTACTATCTGCCCGGGCCGGGTTATGGTTTCGGCCTCGGTTTCGGCGTGCGTCTGGACCGCGGCGTCTCGCCCGCGAACGGCGTTCCGGGCGAGTACTACTGGGGCGGCGCGGCCGGCACCTACTACTTTGCCGATCCCACGAACGACATGTTCCTCGTCTACATGATGCAGTCGCCCAAGAACCGGGTGAAGGTGCGCGCGATCCTGCGCAACATGGTCTACGGCGCCATGACCGGGAACGGATCCGCCGACTGAGCCGGAAGTGGGGCGGATGCGTCCGGCGTCCGCCCCCCGCAGGGCTTCGGTCAGTCCTCCAGCGAGGCTTCGACGGACCGGCGGAAATGCTGGATCGGCGGGGTGCGCATCGCCGGGTCCTTGGCCAGGTCGTCCCAGCGGCGGAGCATCACGGCTTCCTGCGCGAAGGGACGGTGGACGAAGTGCTCGGCCTCCCGGCCCGTGAAAGGCCCGCCCTGCACCGCCAGCGAGGTAACGGAGGCCGGCGAGAGCATGGCGAAGTACTCCAGATCCGTGGCGCAGAGAAAGCGCTTGGCGTCGACATGCAGCCGCACCGGCTCGGTCACGGCGGGGCCGAACCATTTTGCCAGTTCATCGGCGCCGATCGCCTCGTGACGCAAGTCCTTGCCCTGGTTCGCGGCCTCGGCGTCGTCGTCCAGCAACAGGTGCCCGTAGTCGTGCAGCAGCGCCGCGGTGATCGTGGCCGGGCTGGCGCCGTCCCGTTCGGCCAGCAGGGCGCACTGTACCCCGTGGGCGAGCTGGGTCACGGCCTCGTTGCCGTACATCCGGCCGCCGCGCGCAGCCAGCAGGTGCAGGATCTCGCCGGCAATATCGTTCATGCGACCCTCCTTCCCTCGCGCCATACGCCGCGCACGACCGGCAGGCCGTCCACCAGCCGGATGCGGACGAGATCGGCGCGCAGGCCCTCGGCGATCTCGCCCCGGTCGGCGAGGCCGGTGGCTTCCGCGGGGTTGACCGTCACGGTGCGCACGGCGTCGGCGAGATTCATCTCCGGCGCGTGGTGGGGCAGGTCGAACGCCGCTTGCAGCAGGCTGTAGGGGATGTAATCCGAGGACAGGATGTCCAGCAGCCCCAGCCGCGCCAACTCGGCGGCGGCGATGTTGCCCGAATGCGAACCGCCCCGGACGACGTTGGGCGCCCCCATCAGCACCTTCATGCCATGCCCGTGGGAGGCGCGGGCGGCTTCCTCGCGGGTCGGGAACTCGGCGATGGCGACGCCGTCGGCGACGGCTTCGGCGACATGGCCGGCGGTGGCGTCGTCATGGCTGGCGAGCGCCAGTCCCATGCTGCGCGCGCGCTCGACGATGCGCCGCCGGTTGTCTGGCGCAACCCGGGCGCCGCGCGCCTGCCGGTCGGTGATGAAGGCGTCCAGCTTCTCGGTCGGCCAGCCGGTCTTGCCGCCGTAATAGGTCCGGAACTGGTCGAGATCGGTGAACTGCCGCTGGCCGGGGGTGTGATCCATCAGCGAGACCAGACGGATGCGGGGGCTTTCCGCCATGCGCTCGAACTCGTCGGCGGCGTTGTCGGCCGACAGCTCGCAGCGGATATGCAGCAGATGGTCGGCGCGGGTCATGTCGGCGTCCAGCGCATCGGAAATCGCGCCGGCCAGCACCATGGCGTCCTCGCCGATGTTCACCGAATCGGCGTCGTCGCCGACGCGCAGCGCATCGAACACCGTGGTGATTCCGCTGGCCGCGACCTGGGCGTCGTGGGACAGCACCGCCGCGACCGGGTTCCATTTCACCTTCGGCCGCGGCAGGTAGCAGCCCTCCAGGAAATCGGTGTGCAGCTCGATCAGGCCGGGCAGCAGGAAGTCGCCGTCGATATCCTCGCCCGTGGCGCCGGGGCCTTCGGACAAGGCAGCGATGCGCCCGTCACGCAGAACCAGCGAGCCGGTGACGACGCGGTCGCGCAGGACGATCTGCGCGTTGTCGAATACCGTCTCGCCCATCTTCGCGGCCCTCCGTTCTGTCGGCGGCCTGCCCGCCGCTCCGTCCCATAGCGCAAAGCCGCCGCCCAGTCAGCGGTGCAAGCACGTGCGCCCCGTGCTGCCGGCGCGATGACGGCAGGAGATAGCCGCTGATTCTGACGTATTTGTGCCGCTTTTCTTACCGTTGCATGACCGCCCTGGCGATCAGCGCATCCTGGCGCGGGCCTTCTCGAAGGTGCGCTGCAGATCGTCCCAGGCATTGTCGAGGCCGCGCAGGAAACCCTCCCAGCTGTCGTCGCTCTGGTCCTTGGCCTCCTCCCAGCGGTCGCGCAATTGCTGGCGCCGTTCGCGCAGTTCGCGGATGTATTCCTCGTACTCGCTGGAACCGCCGACATCGGAGCGTTCGGCGCTCTCTTCCAGCTTGACGATGTCCATGTCCGCCTGTTTCAGGCGGGCGTGCATCTTCCGGGCATATTCTTCCTGGCGGTCCATCGTTCTTCTCGTTTGCCGTTTCGCTGACACCCGGACCGGCCACACCGGTCCTTTCGTGGACGGAACTGGTCGTTCGGACCATCGGCGCAAGCGGGACCAATTGTCCCGACGCCCGGTCAGATCTTCTCGGGGTGTTCCTCGAACCGCTCCGCCGGCGAGGCTTCCAGCAGTGGCAGAACGTCCTCGACGCGATCGACGAAACTGACGAACCCGAGAAGCGCCGGCCCCGCATAGCGGTGCTCGATGAAGTGAGCGAGCAGGGCGCGGAACGGTTCGAAATAGCCGTCCTGATTGACCACGACCACGGGCTTGTCGTGCAGCTCGAGCTGCCGCCAGGTCAGGATCTCGACCAGTTCGTCCAGGGTGCCGATACCGCCCGGCAGCACGCAGAAGGCGTCGGCGCGGCGCACCATCTCGGCCTTGCGCGTATGCATCGTGTCCACGACCAGCAGTTCGGTGACGTCCTCGTTCTGGACCTCGACCTTGTAGAGATGTTCGGGGATGATGCCGACCACGGTGCCGCCGCCGGCCAGGCCGCCCTGCGCGATCCGGCCCATCAGGCCGAGCCGGCCGCCGCCGTAGATGATCGTGCGGCCGCTCTCCGCGATCAGCCTGCCCAGCCGGGCCGCGGCGTCGAGATGGGCCTCGCTGGCGCGGCTGCTGGAGCCGCAGTAGATGCAGATGGAGGCTATCTCTGACATGCGGAAGATCGCTCTGATCCTGGTGACCGTCGCACTTATCTCGCCGTTCGGCGCGACTCGGTCAATGGCCGGCGAGGCCGACGTGGTCACCGTGGAGGTCGCCGCATCGCCTGCGGACCCCGGGATGTTCCGCTTCAGCGTGACGGTCCGGCACGGCGATACGGGCTGGGAACACTATGCCGACGGCTGGGAGGTCGTGGCGACCGAGGGCCGGGTGCTGGGCCGGCGTGAGCTGCTGCATCCCCATGTCGGCGAACAGCCCTTCACCCGCGGGGCCGATATCAGAATCCCGCCGGAGATCGGCCAGGTGACCGTGCGGGCGCATGACAATGTCCATGGCCTGGGCGGCCGGGTGGTCTCGGTGGCGGTACCGCACGGAGGCTGACATGAAGGAATCATTGCGGTTACGGGCTTGCAGGACTACGAATTCCCGATTGACGTGAACTGCGGATCGGAAATCTCTTGAACAGAGCCCTGTTCGCCGCCATCGGCCTGGCGGCAGTGATCGCCATCGGCGCCTATTTCGTTTTCCAGGACTCGGAGGACTCCAGCGTCGTCGTTCTGAGCGGCGAAACCCGGGCTCCTGCGACGGCGGGCGCGGACGCCGACAAGGATGCTCCGGCCGAGCCTGAAACCGCGGTCAAGCCGGCGGGGGCTGACGCGGCTGCTGCGGACCGGCCGACTGCCGACGCTGCCGCTCCGGCGCCAGAGGGGAACACCGGCACTGCAGCGGGCGCAGCCGGGACCGGCCCCGACGGCCGGGCCGCCAGCGAAACCGAGGCGAAGACACCGGCGCAGACGCCCGAAAGCAAGTCCGGCGCGGCGGACGCCAGGAACGCGGGCGGCGAAACGCCGAGCGTCGAGGTAGCGAAGAACGTGGCCCGCGCCGAACAGGCGGTCGGCGAAAAGCCGGCGGCCGAAGGCGCAGGCGGAAATACCACCGTCGCAGCGGTCGCGGAAAGGGTCGAGAAGCCCGCGGCGTCCGCCGGTGAAGCGGCGGCGGAGAGCGGACGCAAAACCGACCAGGCCATGGTCGCAATGACCCCGCCCGCCTTCGATATCGTGCGCATCTCCGACGTCGACTGCACGGCGGTGACGGCCGGTCGGGCCGAACCCGGCGCGACGGTTTCCCTGCTGGCCGATGACGAGGTGCTGGCGACGGTGCAGGCCGACGCAGCCGGAGAGTGGGCGCACTACGTGGAGACGCCGCTGGGTCCTGGGTCCGTGGCGCTCAGCCTGCGCGCGGAGCGGGATGGACGCGCCGCCGAATCGGCCAGCGAGGTGATCCTGGTGGTCCCCGACTGCGCCAGGCCGTCCGGGGACAATTCCGCCATCGCGCTGCTGGCGCCAAAGGACCGGACGGACACGAAGATCCTGCAGGAGCCGAAGACCGGGACCGTGGCCGGAGAACTGACCGTGGGCAAGGTCGACTATGACGATCAGGGCAATGTCTCGGTCTCGGGGTCCGGCAAGGCCGACCGGGAGGTGCGCGCCTATGTCGACGGCAAGCTGGTCGGCCGCACGCGCGCCGATTCCAGCGGCCGCTGGCTGCTGGTGCCGGACACCGAGATCAAGCCCGGCGTCTACGACCTGCGCGTCGACGAGGTGGACGAGAAGGGTGCGGTTCAGGCGCGGGTGGCACTGCCCTTCTCGCGGGCGGAGCCGGGCGAACTGGACCTCGGCCGGCAGCGTGTCATTGTCCAGCCGGGCAATTCGCTCTGGCGCATCGCGCGCAGCACCTATGGCCAGGGCATCCGTTACACGGTGATCTACAAGGCCAATGACGACCGCATCCGCGATCCGGACCTGATCTATCCTGGCCAGGTCTTCCGTCTGCCGCCGGTGGAGGGCGCTGCCGTCAACTGAAGCCTTTATCGGTTTCACGCGGCTGCTCTATCCTGCCCCTGATTTTGCAATGGGGAGGATATCCGATGAACAATCCGATGGGGATGGAAGGCCGCACTGTGCTGGTGACAGGCGCGGCGCAGGGAATCGGCCGCGCGGTGGCGCTCCAGGCGGCCTCGCTGGGCGCGCGCCTGGCAATCAACGACATGAATGCCGACGGACTGGCGGAGACCGTCGATCTGATCGGGCGGGATGACACGATCTCACATGTCGGGTCGGTCGCCGATGCCGGCTTCGTCGAGCAGATGGTCAACGATACGGTCAAGCAGGCGGGCGCCGTCCACGGCCTGGTGAACAATGCCGGGATCGTGCGCGCGGCGATGATCCACAAGATGCCGCTGCAGACCTGGCAGGAGGTGATCGACGTCAACCTGACCGGCGTCTACCTCTGCCTGCAGGCGGTGGGCCGCCACATCATCGAGCGGCGCAAGGACGGCGACAAGGAGCCGGGCCGGATCGTCAACGTTTCCTCTATCGCCGGACGGCGCGGCACCATCGGGCAGATCAACTACGGCGCGGCCAAGTCGGGCGTGCTCGGTCTCACGATGAGCGCGGCGCGCGAATGGGGCCGCCACGATCTCAACGTCAACTCGGTCTGCTTCGGACTGGTCGAGACGCCGATGACCGAGACGATCCGCGGCGAGAAGTTCCGCGACCAGTACATGGCCAGCATCCCGCTGCAGCGCTTCTCGACGCCCGAGGAGGTCGCCGTGCCCGTCTGCTTCCTGCTCTCGGACGGGGCGAGCTACATCACCGGTCAGCACCTGACCATCGACGGCGGCAGCCATATCGGCTTCTGAGGATGTGGGGGCGTCCGGTCCGGGATCGGACGTCCCGCCTACCGATCGCCATTGCGCTTCTCGTAGACCTTGACGAGGAAATCGCCGATGGCGCCCAGCATCATGAAGGCGGCGCCGACGATGAACAGCCAGGCGCCCAGCGTCTTCCACTGCTCGAACTGCGGCAGGAAGAGTACGCTGCCGGCGAGGAAGTTGATATTGCCGAACAATCCCAGACCCGTGTGAATCCAGCCATATTCGTGCACGACGGTGCGGGCGAGGCGGGACATCGGTTGTTGCTCCAATCTTGTCTCGACCGGTTTCCTTGCGCCATTTGGCATCGTCGGCATCGGGCGCAAGTCCAGACTCGGAATCGATTGCCCTGCCGGCCTTTGCCGCTAGTTTTCGAGGTACGGGACGGGGGCGGAATTCCTGGCCGCCCGGCGAAGGAGACAGGCCATGACGGCGATATCGGACGGCTTCCTGAAACTCCACGTGAAGGGGCAGCCCTTCGTCATGCCCAACCCCTGGGATATCGGTTCGACCCGAATTCTGGAGAGCATGGGATTCCCGGCGCTGGCGACTACCAGCGCCGGTCTGGCCTTCAGCCTCGGGCGGCGCGACGCGGAAGGTGCGGTCAGCCGCGCTGAAGCCATCGCCCATGCGCGCCTGATCGCGGAAGCCACCGATCTGCCCGTCAACGGCGATCTGGAAAATGGCTTCGGCCCGACGCCGGAGGACTGCGCGGAGACGGTGCGGCAGGCCGTCGAGGCCGGTCTCGCCGGCTGCTCCATCGAGGACACGACGGGCGATCACGCGAACCCGATCGTCCCATTCGAACTGGCGGTCGAACGTGTGGCGGCTGCGGCCGAGGCGGCGCGCCAGGCCGGCGGGCTGGTGCTGACTGCGCGGGCGGAGAATTTTCTCTATGGCCGGCGGGATCCGGACGACACCATCCGCCGGCTGAACGCCTTCGCCGAGGCCGGGGCCGATGTGCTCTACGCCCCCGGCCTGCGTGACATCGAGACGGTCCGCAACGTCATCTCCGCCGTCGACAGGCCGGTGAACGTGCTGGCTTCGCCGGGACTGACGGTCGCTGCGATTGCCGAGGCGGGCGCGGCGCGGATCAGCCTGGGCTCCGCCTTCGCACTGGCTGCGCTGCGCGGTCTCGTCGGCGCGGCCGAGGAGGTCATGGAGCGCGGCAGTTTTGAATTCGCTTCGGCGAAGCCCGGCTATCCCGAAATCAGCGCGCTGATGAAGGGGCGGGGCTGAGGATCAGCGCCGCGGCGCAGCCGGCGGCTGCGGCGCATCCTTGGGAAAGGCGGTGCCGATAGCGGCGAAGATGAACAGGGCCGCGACGATCTCCGTCCAGCCCAGCCGCTCGCCCAGCAGCAGGGCCGCCGAGCCGAGGCCGACCAGCGGCACCAGCAGCATGGACAGCGACGAGGTCTTCACCGGCAACCGCTTGACCAGCCACAGATAGGTAGCGACGCCGAAGACCTGCGCGATCATCCCGGCGTAGAGCGTCGCGCCGACGGCCTGCCAGGATACCGGCTTCAGGTGGGGCAGTTCGGGCAGGGCCATGACCACGATGGGCGCGGCGCCGAAGACGAGCTGCCATGTGATCACCGACATGTGGGGCATGCCGTAGTCGGTGCGTTTCTGCCAGACAGTGCCGAAGGCGAAGCACCAGGCGGCGCCGATCATGACCAGGACGCCCACGGGCGTCTCGCCGAAGCTGGTGATGTCGTCGCCGATCAGGACCAGCAGGCCGATCATGGCGAGCGCCAGTCCCGCCAGCCGCCAGCGGGTGACCCGTTCGCCCAGCATCGGTATGCCCAACAGGAAGGCCCAGACCGGCATGGTGTAGGCGATCAGCGCCGCCCGTCCGGCGCCGATCAGCGTGACGCCGATGGCCGACAGCAGCAGCCAGGCGCCGACATTGAAGATGCCGGCGATCATCAGGGGCCGCCAGGAGCCCCTGGGCACCTTGAGGCTGTAGCCGGCGGCCCTGGTCACGATCACCATCGAGATCACCGCCAGCACCGAGCTGATGGCGCGGAAACTGAGCACCGGGATCTCGGCGACGGCGACCTTCATCGCCGGCCAGAGCAGGCCCCAGACCAGAACCAGCATGACGAACATGAACAGGCTGAAGGCGCGGCCGCGTTCTTCCGTGAGGGCGGTAACGGACATGGGCGGGGACTGTAGCGGCAACGGGCTGCTCGCCAAGCCGGAATGTCCGGCCGCCCCCATGAACCGGCCGCATGGCTGATTCGCGATGCGGCATTCTGACAATGAAAGTGATTTTCATTCGTATTGCTCTCGGACGGCATTGGCGCTATTGAGAGGCAATCGCACGCTATCGGATGTTCAGGGGAAGGATCCAATGAAGCACGCTTCGAAAATCGCCGCCGCTGCTATTGCCATTGCCGCGCTGACGACGGCGTCGCAGGCCGAGGAGGGCGTCTATGCCGGCTTCCCGGTAACGGTGAAGGGGTACTCGGGCGACAAGACGCATTCGGTGGCCTACACCGGGCAGGCGGCGCGCAACGTGCTGCACGACTCGCTGAAGAAGCTGGCCGGCAAAGGCGCCAGCGCCGAGGAGATGCTGAGCTACTACGAAGGCAAGGGGCCGGGCCGCGCGATCATCGCGCCGGCCTCGAAGGACGGTTTCCCGATCCTGCAGTCGACCGTCGACGAAATCAGCGGCGACAAGAACATCGCCGGCAAGACCTACAAGGGCGCCATCCTGGGCTGGCCCAATGCGCTGACCGGTCCGGAGGTCGTCAGCTTCTGGATCGGCAAGGCCGCCGGCGGCAACGGCGTGGATCTGACCAACGGCTACGACTACGCGCAGCTGATCTCCAAGTTCATCATGGGCGCGATGAACTACAACCAGGCCGTCGACGGCTATCTCGACGAGAACCTGGAGGCGGACAAGAAGCCGAACGACAAGCCCTACAGCGATGGCGCGGCCTATACCGGCAAGGAACACAGCTGGGACGAGGCCTTCGGCTATTTCGGCGCGCCCGCCCACGCCATGAACCTGACGCCGGCGCAGGTCTACGACATCGCCAAGCAGAATCCGGAGGCGCTGGCCGCCGCCGACCACAATGGCGACGGCAAGGTCGACCTCCGCACCGAAATGACCTTCGGGCCGGCCTATTACGCCGCCGGTTTCGACAAGGGCGGCAAGACCGAGTACCTGCACGGCATCGTCGGTGCGTTCCTGGAGGGACGGAAGCTGATCACCGCCGCTGGCGGCGAGAAGCTGACCGACGCCCAGCGCACCGAGTTGAAGGCCCATGCCGCGACCATCGATGACCTGTGGTCGAAGGTGCTGGCCGAGGCCGTCTTCAAATATGCCGGCTCGGTCTACAAGGATCTGGGCAAGCTGAAGATCATCATGGACGCCAAGGGCGAGACCGACGAGGCCTTCGGCAACTACGTCAAGCACTGGGGCGAACTGAAGGGTTTCTCGCTGGCGCTGCAGACCGGCCGCGAGAACCTGGGCGAAACCGCCGTACGGATGAACCGCCTGATCGGTTTCGGCCCGTGGCTGCTGAACTCGAGCCAGGTCGTCGACGTCGACAGCGACGGCAACTACCTCAAGGGCCAGGCGCCGGAGATGGGCGAGTACATGCTGCACATGCTGAAGATCCAGAAGCTGATGGTCGACGAGTTCGGCGTCGAGGCGCGCAGCAACGACATGATGGCGGACATCAAGTCGCTGGCCGGCCAGCTCGGCAATGGCGCCAGCGCCGAGAACGACTGAACGCGGAACGCGGGACGCGGCGGTCCGGCCCGCCCGCGCCCCGCGGCACCGGCGCTCGACGAGGGGGCCATGCTGGCGATCCTGATCGACTATCTGGGCTCCATTGCGGATGCGTTCGTCAATCCGCAGAAGCGGGTCTTCCTCGGCTACCTGGCCAGCGCGCTCGTCATCGCGCTGGCCGCGTCCGTTCTGGCCGCCGGCGGCTGGCGTCAGGGCCTGCGCGCAGGGCTGGTCCGCGCCTTCGACCGACGCATCTGGTTCTCGCGCTCGGCGCGCGCGGACTATCTGATCGTCTTCATCAATCGCGCGGCGATGATGCTGATCGCGCCGCGGCTGATCACGCACATGACCGTCGCCTCGGCGCTCTATCTCTGGCTGCACGGCTGGGCAGGGATGCCGGCGTCGCCCTCGCCGGAGATGCCGGCCTGGGCGGTGGCGGCGCTGTTCTCCGTCGTGCTGTTCCTCGCCGACGACTTCTCGCGCTATGCCGTACACCGGATGATGCACCGTTCGCCGCTGCTCTGGCCGTTCCACGCGGTCCACCACACCGCCGAAGTGCTGACGCCGCTGACCGTCTACCGCACGCATCCGGTCGAGGGCGTCCTCTTCGCCCTGCGCAGCGCCGCCGTGCAGGGCCTGGTGATCGCTGGTTTCGTCTTCTTCGTCGATAGCCGCGTCGATCTGGTCACCGTGCTTGGCGCCAATGCGCTGGTCTTCGCCTTCAATGTCGCCGGTTCGAACCTGCGCCATTCGCATGTGCCGATCCGCTATGGCCGGCGGCTGGAACGCTTCCTGATCTCGCCGGCGCAGCACCAGATTCATCATTCCCTTGCCGCGCGTCATCACGACCGGAACTTCGGCGCCGCGCTGGCGGTCTGGGACTGGATCGGCGGCAGTCTGGTCGTCTCGCAGCGCGGCGAGGAACTGCGCTTCGGTGTGGCTGCGGCGCCGGGCCACGACGCCAACTCGCTCTACAACCTCTATGTCGGACCGGTGCGGCTTGCCGCACAGGCTTTCCGGCGCGTACCGCCCATCCGATTCCTGGGGAGGACATTCATGCAAGCGTTCAATGCTGTCCGTCATGGCGGCCGGCCCGCGGCCGCGCGCGTCCGTGCTTTCGCGCTTGGCGCCGGCGTTCTCGCCGCCGCCACGCTGGCCGCCGGCGATCTTTCGGCAGCGGAAGGGGAACTGGACATCTACTCCCACCGCCAGCCCTTCCTGATTCAGCCCTTCATCGACGCGTTCACGGAGCAGACGGATGTGAAAGTGAACGTCGTCTACGCCTCCAAGGGCCTGGCCCAGCGTCTTCTGGTGGAGGGCGAACGCAGCCCCGCCGACCTGGTGCTGACGGTCGATATCGGCCGGCTGGGCGTCTACGCGGACAAGGACCTGCTGGCGAAGGTCGATTCCGACGTGCTGGAAGAGAACATACCGGCGCATCTGCGCGATCCGGAGGGCCGCTGGTTCGGCCTGTCCATCCGCACGCGGGTGGTCGCGGTTTCCAGGGAGCGGGTCGAGCCGGGCGCCATCACCCGGATCGAGGATCTCGCCGACCCGAAATGGGAGGGCCGGATCTGCTCCCGGCCCGGCAGCCACGTCTACAACCGCGCCCTGCTGGCCTCATTGATCGCCGCGCACGGCGTCGACAAGGCCGAGGCATGGGCCGAGGGCCTGGTCGCCAATCTGGCGCGCCGTCCGCAGGGGAACGACCGCGCCCAGATCAAGGCGATTCACGAAGGCGAGTGCGACGTCGCCATCATCAACCACTATTACTATGGCAAGCTGAAGTCCTCCGAGACGCCCGAGCATCGTGAATGGGCGGAATCGGTGCAGCTTGTCTTCACCAACCAGGAGGACCGCGGCAGCCACGTCAACATCTCCGGCGGGGGTGTCGCGAAACACGCCGACAACAAGGCCGACGCCGTCCGCTTCCTCGAATTCCTGACCAGCCCCGAGGCGCAGCGGCTCTATGCCGAGGTCAATACCGAGTATCCGGTGAACCCGGCGGTCGAGACCCCGGCGTCGCTGGCGGAGTGGGGCGCATTCAAGGCCGACGAACTGCCCATCTACCGCATCGCGGAGCTGGCGCCGGAAGCCCAGAAGATCATCGACAGGGTCGGATGGTAGCGGCCGACGCAGCCGCCGCGCCGCCGCGTGCAGGCGGGTGGCTGCTGCGCCCTTCGACCCTGCTGGTGATCCTGCTGGCGGGAGTCCTTCTGGGTCCGATCCTGGCCGTGTTCTTCGCTGCCGCGCAGGACAGCGAAGGTCTCTGGCCGCACCTGCTCCAGACGGTGCTGCCGACCTATGTCGCCAATACCATCATCCTGATGACCGGGGTCGGCGCGGTGGCGCTGGCCTTCGGCGCGGGGGCCGCCTGGTTCGTCACCCATTACAGCTTTCCGGGACGCCGTGTCCTGGAATGGGCGCTGCTGCTGCCGGCGGCGGTGCCCGCCTACATCGTCGCCTACACCTATACGGACTTCCTGGAATACGCCGGGCCGGTGCAGGGCGTGCTCAGGGACCTGTTCGGCTGGCGGACGTCGCGTGAATACTGGTTCCCCGAGATCCGCTCCATGGGGGGCGCCATCCTGGTGATGGGCGCGACGCTCTATCCTTACGTCTACATGATGACGCGGATCGCCTTCCGGATGACGCCGGACTCCCTCTACGACGTGGCCCGTGCGCATGACCGCAAAGTCTTCCTCACCGTCGCCTTGCCCATGGCGCGGCCGGCGATGGCGGCTGGGCTGGCGCTGGTGCTGATGGAGACGATCTCCGACTTCGGCACGGTCGAGTATTTCGCGCTGGAGACGCTCACGCTCGGCATCTTCAATGTCTGGCTGGGCATGAACAGCCTGCCAGGTGCGGCGCAGATCTCCATCGTCGCCGTGCTTTTCGTCGTCACACTTCTGGTGATGGAACTCTATGCGCGCTCGCGGCGGCGCTATGCGGATTCGGGGCGGCGGGTGACTCCGCCGAGGCCCCGGCGGCTGACCGGCTGGCGGGCCGTCGGCTGCGCCGTGGCCTGTCTGATACCGGTGACGCTGGGCTTCGTCTTTCCCGCTGCGATTCTGACCGGTTTCGTGTTGCGCGGCCATTCGCTGGACGACTACGCCACGGTCTTCGCCGTGGCCCTGAACTCGGTCTGGGTCGCGGCGGCGGTCGCAGGGCTGGTGCTGCTGTGCTCAGCCATTCTTGCGGTCACCGTCACCTGGCGGGGCAATCGCCCGCTCAGGATCCTGGCCGGGCTGGCGGCGACCGGCTACGCCTTTCCCGGCACCATTCTCGCCATC
This sequence comes from Minwuia thermotolerans, assembly GCF_002924445.1. NCBI lineage: Bacteria > Pseudomonadati > Pseudomonadota > Alphaproteobacteria > Minwuiales > Minwuiaceae > Minwuia > Minwuia thermotolerans. The sequence continues at coordinate 58,678 of NZ_PIGG01000069.1, read as the reverse complement.
GGCGTACTCACCTTCGCGGGGGCGGTGGACGATGTCATCGCGAGCGTCTTCGTCGAGGGTCTGGGCCTGCCTGGCGGCTGGTATCTGACGGGCACCATCGCCCTGGTGCTGCTCGCCTGTCTGGTGCGCTTCCAGGCGGTGGGCTATGGCGCCCTGGTCACGGGAGTCGGCCGCATGCCGCCCAACCTGCTGAATGCCAGCCGCGTCCTGGGCCGCAGCTTCTCCGGCGGCGTCGTGCAGGTGGTGCTGCCCTTCATCCGCAGCTCGGTGATGGCGGCCGGCCTGCTGGTCTTTGTCGACGTGATGAAGGAACTGCCGATGACGCTGCTGCTGCGGCCGTTCAACTTCGAGACCCTGGCGACCTTCGTCTACCAGTACGCCAAGGACGAACTGCTGGAACAGGCGGCGCTGCCTGCGCTGATCATCGTGCTCGCCGGCATCGGCCCAGTCATCCTGATGAACCGCATGATCCGCAGCGCGACATCCGTGCGGCAGCTCTAGTAGCCGCCGAAGGAGCTGTTCGGCTCCTCCAGGAAGGCGGCTTCCTCCGGCGTGGTTTCCCGGCCCAGAATGCGGTTCCGGTGCGGGAAGCGTCCGAAGCGTGCGACGATCTCGTGGTGGCGGACGACGAAGCCGTAGACCTCGTCGGTCAGGCCGAGGCGGCGGAATATTTCCAGCGAGCGCTCCTGTACCGACAGATCCTCGGAATGTTCGAACGGCATGTAGAGGAACATGCACCGGTCGTTCGGCAGGCGCCGGTCAAAGCCGCGTTCGATCGCCCCTTCCGCCACGTCCAGCGCCTTCTCGTCGGTAGCGAAGGCGCGCGGTTCGCCGCGGAACATGTTGCGGGGCAACTGGTCCAATGCGATCACGAGCGCCAGCGCCCCCTCCGGCGTCTCCTGCCAGTGGTCCAGCCCGCCGGCTGAGGCCCTTTCGTACAGCGCGCCGAACTCGCGCCGGATGCGCTCGTCCAGCGCATCGTTCCGGGTCCAGTAGTCCTTCGGCTCCAGTTCCCCGAACCAGAAGCCGAGCAGCCTTGCAATATCCGGGTCTTCCATCCCCAACCCCTCCGCGTTATCTGCGAGCGTGAAATGACAGGGCCGGAATGTAGATCATCGACCTGGAGAGACCAGCCTTGCGCCTGAGCGTACTCGATCAGAGTCCCATCCGCGCGGGCTGCACACCAGCGGACGCCGTGCGGGAAAGCGTCGAACTCGCAAGGGTTTGCGACCGGCTCGGCTATCACCGGTACTGGCTGGCCGAGCATCATGCCTCCGCCGGGCTTGCCGGCGCCGCGCCCGAGATCCTGATCGGCCACATTGCCCAGGCGACGCGCCATATCCGTGTCGGCTCCGGCGGGGTGATGCTGAACCATTACTCGGCGCTGAAGGTGGCGGAGTGCTTCCGAATGCTGGAGACCCTGCATCCGGGCCGCATCGATCTCGGCCTCGGCCGCGCGCCGGGGAGTGATCAGAGAACCATGCAGGTGCTGCGCGCGGGGCCGGGATCCGCACCGGTCGACTATTACCCCCGGCAGGTGCTGGACACGATCGGCTTCCTCAATGACGCGCTGGAGCCCGATCATCCCTTCTACGGCATCGAGGCGCAGCCGAAGGGGCCGACCGCGCCGGAGGTCTGGCTGCTGGGATCGTCGGCGGACAGCGCCTCCTATGCCGCGCATTTCGGTCTGCCGTTTTCTTTCGCCCATTTCATCGCCCCGCGCGGCGGCGATCAGGTGACGGCGGCCTACCGGCAGGCCTTCCGTCCCTCCGACTACTGCCCCGCGCCGATGACCTCGGTCGGCGTCTTCGCGCTGGCCGCAGACACCGACGAACAGGCGCAGTACCTGGTCAAGTCCCGCAATCTGTGGCTGGTCCGCCTGATGAAGGGGGAACTGGCGCCGTTCCCGACGCCGGAGGAAGCCGACGCCTACGACTATGGTCCCCATGATCTGGCGATCCTGGAGGCCAATCGCGGCCGTTCGATCGCCGGCGACGCCGCGGCGGTGCGTTCGCAGCTCATGGCGTTCGCCGAACGATACGGCACCGATGAGCTTGTCATCGTCACCATCAGCCACGACTTCGACGCCCGCGTGCGTTCCTATGAACTGCTGGCCGAGGCGTTCGGTCTGACGGCGCGGGCGGCGGCATGACGACAGGCACGATGGACGAAAGCGCCTCGGCGCGCGTTGGCGGCCTGCGCGCCTGGATCGTCTGGTTCCTGGGCGCCAACGCCTTCTTCTACGCCTTCTTCGAACGGGCGGCCCCCAGCGTCATGGTCGACCAGTTGATGGGCGCCTTCGCCGCGGGCGCGGGCGTCGTGGGCAACCTGGCCGCGCTCTATCTCTACATCTACGCCTTGCTGCAGCTTCCCGTGGGTCTGCTGCTGGACCGCTGGGGACCCCAGAAGCTGCTTGCTTCCGGGATGGAGATCGCGGGGCTCGGCGTGGCGACCTTCGCCCTGGCGGACAATATCTGGGTCGCCTATGCGGGCCGCCTGGCGATCGGCGCGGGCTCCGCCGTGGGCTTCATTTCGGCGCTCACGCTGGCTGCCCACTGGCAGCCGCCGCACCGCTTCGGACTCTTTTCCGGCATGACCATGGGTTATGCCATGGTCGGCGGCTTCCTGGCGCAGGGCCCGCTCGGCGCGCTGGTCGAATCCTATGGCTGGCGCGATCCCCTGCTGGTGACGGCGGTCTGGGGGGTCGTGCTGGCGGCGCTGATCTGGCTGGTTGTCCGCGACCGGCCCGATGGCAGGCCCGTGCAGCGGACGGGCAACCAGAGCCTCGGACGCTCGCTGGTGCAGGCCATGAGTCTGGGCCACAACTGGGTGCTTGCGATCTATGGCCTCGTCATCTCGGGCCCTTTCCTGGCCTACGGCCTGCTCTGGGGGGTGCCGCACATGATGCTGGTCTATGGCATCGAGCGCGACACAGCCGGATTCAGCGCCAGCCTGATGACCATCGGTTTCGCCATCGGCGGCCCCCTCGGCGGCTTCCTCTCGGACTATTTCCGCCGCCGCAAGCTGCCGCTGATATTCGCTTCTCTCCTTTCGCTGGTGCTCTGGGCGACCATGCTGTACGCCCCGACGCTGCCGTTGCCGGTCTATCAGGTGCTTCTGTTCCTGGTCGGCCTGTTCGGCGGCTCCATGATCCTCGTCATCGCTCTGGGGCGGGAGCTTTCGCCGCCCTCCATCGGCGGCGCCGTGACCGGTTTCGTCAATGGCGCCTTCGTCGGCGGCGGCGCGCTGCTGCAGCCGATCATCGGTATCGTGCTCGACTGGGTCTGGGATGGTACGGTGTCCGCCGACGGCGGGGTGCCGGTCTATACGCCGGCCAACTACGACACGGCGCTGGTGATCATCCCGGTGGCGTCCGGCATTGGCTTCCTGCTGTCGCTTCTGATGCGCGAAAGCCATTGCAGACCGGTCGGTGAATGAGCAGCGAACACAAGATTACCCGCGAAGGCATCCTGGAAGGGGCGGTGGAGGAACGGCTGCAGGAAGCCGAGCGCAAGGGCCTGCTGCAGCGTCTGCCGGAAGAGGTGCGTATTCGCGAGCGTGAGCGGGTGCTGGCCGAGATGGGCGAGACGGTCTGGGTCTTCGGCTATGGTTCGCTGATCTGGAATCCGGCCTTCCACTACGTCGAAAGCCGTCCGGGCCGCATCCACGGCTTTCATCGCAGCTTCTGCCTGGAGACGCCGCTGGGGCGCGGATCGCCCGAGGCGCCGGGGCTGGTACTGGGCCTCGACAGGGGCGGATCGTGCCAGGGCGTCGCCTTCCGCGTCGCGCCGGAGCTTGCCGCGCACGAACTCGACATCGTCTTCCGCCGGGAGATGGTCAGCGACGCCTATCTCGCCCGCGTGGTCCGGGTGCATACCGCCGACGGGCCGGTCCGCGCCGTGACCTTCGTGATCAACCCCGTGAGCCCGCGCTATTGCTGCAAGCTGGACCTTGAGAAAAGCGCGCAGATGATCGCGAGGGCCGAAGGCTGGCTGGGGCCCTGTTCGGACTATCTTCTGAACACGGTCGATCACCTGGCGGAGCTGAAGCTGGTCGATCATGGCCTGTTCCGGCTGGCGGAACGGGTGCGGGAGATTCAGGCCGCCGCCTGACGGCGCGCCAGCTCCGCGAGCCGGGCGGCGACGCCGCCGACGGCGTGGGACCAGTCCCGCTCCGGCAGGCGGACGAAATCGGTCATGTTCGGAAAGAACGGATTGACCGGCTGGCCCAGCGCGAACTCGTAGGGCAGGCGGGAGAGCACGAGCGACGGCACGCCGAGGCTGGCCGCGAGCTGGCGCGAGGTGTTGGTCGGTCCGATCACCACGTCGAGGCCAGCGGTGAGCCGCGCGACTCCGTCGAAGTCGTCCTTCATGTCCAGGCCCGGCGTCCGTTCGATCCGGATGCCGAAGCGGCCCTCGGCCTCGCCGATCTCGCCGGCGACGTCGCCATATTGCAGGTTCACCCAGGTGACGCCCGGGACGGCGAAGATCGGGCCCCAGTGTTCGAGCGGGACGTAGCCCCGGTCGCGCAACCGGCTGCGCCTTGTGCTGGTCCATGAGATGCCGACGCGCAGCCCGTCGCCTGCGTGCGTCGGCGTCTCGGCCGACAACAGCGGCGGGGCGGAAGGGAAATCCTCCAGCCGCCGCCGGAAGATGGTCTGCAGGCTGCCGGCCTCGATGAAGGCGTCGAATCTCGGCGCCTCGGCCAGCCAGTCATAGCCCCGGTGGACGCCGGGCTTCTCCGAGCCTTGCCATGGGACGAAACGCACGTCCGGGAAGCTGCGGGAGAGCAGTTCCGCCAGCCGGGGGTCGCATTCCCACCAGAGCTCGCCGCACGCGGCCCGCGCATCGGGAAGGCAGTGCAGGAAGTGCAGTTCGTCGCCCACGCCCTGCTCGGCGGCGACCAGCAGACGGCCGTCGGGCATGACGCGGCCGTTCCAGCGCTTCAGCTTCAGGTCGCGGCGGACGAAGCCCGGGTAGGTCGGCTCCAGCCGCGCGTCATAGTCCCGCCAGCCGGCCTCAATGTCGCCCGTCGCCAGGGCGAACAGGGCGTGATTGAAGCGAAGCGCCGCATCGTCGGGCCTGAGCTTCAACGCCGTGTGGTAGAACTCTCGCGCTTCCCCGGGCCGGCCGTCGGCGAACAGAACCTCGGCCAGGTTGCCGGCCGCGGCGCCGTCCTTCGGATCGAGCCGCAGCGCCTCTTTCAGGAACGTCTTGGCGTTCGCGTGGTCTTCCAGGTCCGCCATCACCGCGCCCAGCGTCGTCCACAACGGCGCGCAGGTCTCGTCGAGCTGGATCGCCGACTGGAGAAGCTCGATGGCGTCCTCCTGGCGCTCCAGGTCGCGGAGCGCGTGAGCCAGGCCGCAGATCGCCGCCGGCGAGCCCGGCTCCGCCATGGCAGCCTCGCGGAAGAAGCCGGCGGCCTGCTCCGGAGCCTTGAGATCGCGGGCGAGACGGCCAAGCGCGGTCAGCGTCTCGGCATTGCCCGGCGCGACCGAAAGCGCCCGCTCGAAGGCGTCGACGGCGCCGGCGGCATCGCCCAGCGCCTGCAGCGCGGTGGCGCGGCCCTGGTGGACCTGAAAGTCGCGCGGGCTCGCGGCGGCGGCCTGGTCGAAACAGATCAGCGCCTGATCCGGCCGGCCGCGCGACAGCGCCGCCCAGCCACGGGCCGCAGCTTTCGATCCGGCTTTGGATGTTCTGATCATGGGGGCCATCATCGGATGGCATGGTTAAGGAATCGTCGCGGTGCTAGCCTTCCCCGGCACCGCATTGAGGAGGGGAGGATTCAATGGCCGGACCGAAGATCGACACGGTGCGCCTGCAGCGCATCTCCAAGGGCTACTGGGAAGCGGGCGCGTTCTTCGCCGCCATCGACCTGGAGGCCTTCACCCTGATCGACGCGGGCAAGAATACGGTCGAGAAGCTGGGCGCCGCCGCCGGCATTGGCGCGCTCAATGCGGAGCGGCTGCTCGACGCCCTGGCCGGCATGGACCTGGTGACCCGTGACGCAAGCGGCGTCTACGCGAACCCGCCGGACGTCGACCGCTTCCTGGTCAAGGGCAAGCCGGGCTATGCCGGCGCCTGGATGTGCTTCCTCAGGGAAAGCTGGCCCGACTGGAACCGCATGGCCGAGATCCTGAAGCAGGACACGCCGGCCGACCGGCTCGGCATGTATGACGACCTGACCGAGGAAAGCGCGCGCGCCTATCACGAGGCGACCTATTCGATCGGTCTCGGTGCGGCGCGCAAGTTCCACCGGGAGGTCGACCTGTCCGGACGGCGGCGCATCATGGACCTGGGCGGCGGTTCCGGCGCCTACTGCATCGTCGCCGCCGACACCTATCCGGAGATCGAAGGGGTCGTGCTCGATCTGCCGCCCGTGGTGCCCGTGGCCCGCGACTACATCGCGAAGCATGGCGTCGGCGACCGGGTCAGCGCCGAGGTCTGCGACTTCACCGCCGATCCGCTGCCCCGGGGCTGCGACGTGGCGATCCAGGCATCCAACCTGCCGATCTATGACCGCGCGATCATCGGCGCACTGGTGCAGCGCATCCACGACGCGCTGGAGCCGGGCGGCGAGTATCACCTGATCGGGGAGATGGTCGACGACGACCGCATGGGCCCGATCGGCCCGGCGCTCTGGGGGCTCTACGAGGCGATTCCCGGCTCGACCGGCCACGCCCATTCGATCGCGGAATGCATTGGCTATCTGGAGGCCGCCGGCTTCGAGAATGTCACGGCGACGGAGTTCATTCCGAAGACGCTGACGCGGGTCACGGGCAGCAAGCGGAGGTAGTGACGCCCGAGATGACGGCGCCCTCGGACTCGATCCGAGGGCCCAGAGGAAAACACATGCTGTGCTGGGTTCTCGGGTCGGGCCCGAAAACGCCGGCCGGGGACTAACCGAGTTTCAGCGCCCCGCGGACCTGGCCTTCGGCCTTGTCGAGAGCAGCGTCGTCCTCGCCATAGAGGCGGGCGACGGGCTTGCGCGGGCCGGTGACGAAGCCGGCCTCCGCGATCCGGCCGATGGCGCCTCTGGGCCCCAGGGTCTCGAGCGCCGCGCGCAGCGGCCCGCCATTCCAGGCGCTGATCGCGCCGCGCCGGTCGGCCATGACGTCGCGGCGCTTCGCCGCCAGCGGCGCGACCTCGCCCGGATTGCGTAATGCGTCCTCGCCGAAGATCAGCGCGAAGCGTTCGGCCGCCGTGCCGGATGTCAGCCCGCCCTCCATGGCGTAGAAGGCGCTGGTGCGGTCGAATTCCCTGAGCCCGGTCAGGATATAGGCGCCGGTTTCGATCACCGCCTTCTCCAGTGCGCCGCCGCGGGCCTTGCCGGTCAGCAGACCGGCGACCTCGTGGAACCGCGCCTTGCCCAGCGTGCGGCCGATCGGTATGGGGCGCGTGAAGGGCGGCTCGCCGATCCAGAAGACGCGCTCCGCCGGAATCCGCTCCGACGCCCGCGCGCCCGCGCCGCGCAGCATCATCAGGCCGCCGTCCTCCAGCCGGTCGCAGTCGAAGGGCAGGAAGTCGTCAATGGCAGCGGCCACGCTGCAGCCCGTCGCCGCCAGCACGGGCGCGAGCGCCAGCACGAGCGGTGAAGGCGGGTGTTCCGTCGAGAGCAATCCGATCCGTGCCATCCGGCCATCCTGCGCAATCGAGTTCGATTCGTCGCCGCCGTTCGACAGCGCCCGGGCCGCGCACTACCATGCCTGCCAGAATTCGGGAGATCCGGAGATGCCCGACACCGGCGCGACGATGAACGACCTGCACCTGCTTCAGCAACTGGAGCGGAAGGTACTGTGGCTGTCGTCCTGGACGATCCATCACGCCAACCATGTGCGCGAGAACCGCGACGGGCTGAAGGTCGGCGGCCACCAGGCCTCCTGCGCTTCGGTGTCGACATTGATGACCGCGCTCTATTTCGCGGTGCTCAGGCCCGAGGACCGGGTCGCGGTGAAACCCCACGCTTCGCCGGTCTTCCACGCCATCCAGTATTTGTTCGGTCGCCAGAGCCGGGAGCGGCTGGAGCGGTTCCGGGCCTGGGGCGGGGCCCAGTCCTATCCCTCCCGGACCAAGGACGCCGACGATGTGGACTATTCGACGGGGTCCGTCGGGCTCGGCGTCGCGGCGACCATGTTCTCCTCGATGATCCAGGACTATGTCCGTCTGCAGGGTCTCGCAGATGACGGCGAGCCGCCGGCGCGCATGGTCGCCGTGCTCGGCGACGCCGAGCTGGACGAGGGCAATGTCTTCGAAGCCCTGATGGAGGGCTGGAAGCACGACGTGCGGAACCTCTGGTGGATCATCGACTACAACCGCCAGAGCCTGGATGGCGTGGTCAACGACCGGTTGTTCGAGAAGATCACGGGCTTCTTCCGCGCCGTGGGCTGGGAAGTGGTGACGCTGAAATACGGCAAGCTGCAGCAGCAGGCCTTCGAGGGGCCGGCGGGCGGCGCGCTGAAGGCCTGGATCGACGACTGTCCGAACCAGCTCTATTCGGCGCTGACCTTCAAGGGCGGCGCGGCCTGGCGGGAGCACCTTGCCCGCGATCTGAAGGACGCCGATGGCGGTCGCGAGTTTCTCGACAGCCACGACGACGCGGCGCTGCAGCGCCTGATGACCAATCTGGCCGGTCACGACATGGCCGCAGTGCTGGAGGGGCTGCGCGGCGTCAATTCCGATCTGCCGCACTGCTTCGTCGCCTACACGGTCAAGGGCTTCGGCCTGCCGCTGGCCGGCCACAAGGACAATCACGCCGGCCTGATGACGCCGGACCAGATGGCTGGTTTCCGCGAGATCATGGGCGTCGCCGAGGGCGAGGAGTGGTCGCCGACCGCGGGTCTGGAGGCCGATGCCGACGACCTGATGGCCTTCCTGCGCGCCGCGCCCTTCAACGCCCGCAAGCCGCTGCCGCCGGCGCCGCTGATCGACGTGCCGGAGATCGCCGCGCCGGCCGGCGAGCGCATGTCCACGCAGGAGGCGTTCGGACGGATACTCAACGATCTGAGCCGGGAAGACAGCGACTTCACCCGGCGCATGATCACGGCCTCACCCGACGTCACGGTCTCGACCAATCTCGGACCCTGGGTGAACCGGCGAAGAATCTTCGACCGCAACCCGCAGCCGGACGTCTTCCGCGAGGAACACGTCGCCTCCCCGCAGCGCTGGGAGAAGTCGCCGACGGGCCAGCATGTCGAACTGGGCATTGCGGAGAACAATCTCTTCCTCTTCCTCTCGCAGGCGGGGCTCGCCGACCGCCAGTTCGGCGCCCGGCTCCTGCCGGTGGGCACGCTCTACGATCCCTTCATCGCCCGGGGGCTCGATGCGCTGAACTACGCCTGCTACCAGGACGCGCGGTTCATGGTGGTGGCGACGCCGTCGGGCGTCTCGCTGGCGCCGGAAGGCGGCGCGCACCAGTCGGTCTCGACTCCGCTGATCGGCCTGGGCCAGCCGGGCCTGCTCAGCTACGAGCCCGCCTTCGCCGACGAACTGGCGGCGATCATGGCTTTCGGCTTTCGCCACATGCAGGCCGACGACGGCGCCGCGATCTATCTCCGGCTTTCGACCCGGGCGCTGGCGCAGCCCGAGCGCGAGCTTTCCGCGGGCGAGCGCGATGCGGCGGTGCTCGGCGCACGCTGGCTGGTGGAACCGTCCGGCGACGCCGAGGTGGCCGTCGCCTTTCAGGGCGCGATCGCAGCCGAGGCGCTGAAGGCGTTCGAGGAGATCGCGGCTGACTGCCCCGGTGCGGGACTGCTCGCGGTGACCTCGGCCGACCGGCTCTACCGGCACTGGAAGCGCGACGGCGAGCGCAGCCATGTCGCGGCGCTGCTGGGCCGGCTGGCGCCGGACGCGGGGCTTGTCACCGTGATCGACGGCCATCCCGCGACGCTCGCCTGGCTGGGCGGTGTGAAGGGGCACGCGACCGAGGCGCTGGGCGTCACTCGCTTCGGCCAGTCGGGCGACACGATCGATCTCTACGCCGATCAGGGCATCGACGCCGACGCCATAGCCGATGCCGCGGCCCGGGCGCTGGTCCGCCGCGCGGCGCGCTGAGCGGCCCCTTCGGGGCTGGACAGGCAGCAATTGCCTGCCGATGATCCGGCCGCCGCGGGGGAGGATTCATGGACGACAAGACCGATTATTTCGCCAACAAGCGCAATCCGGACGAGCACTACCGCCATTTCGACCCGGAAGACCCGCACGAGGTCAACACCGGCCCCTTCCACTGGCGCAAGAAGGGAGGGCAGGTGCAGTTCGCCTTCCGCGCCGAACGCAAGCACTGCAATTCCGGCGGTATCGTCCATGGCGGTCTGCTGATGACCTTCGCCGATCTGATGATGTGCGGCACCGCCACCGAGGGCACGGACGACCGCGGCGTCTACACGGTCGCCTTCAATGCGGAATTCGTGGCCAGCGGCGAGGAGGGGGATCTGGTCAAGGCTCGCGCCGAAGTGGTGCGGCGGACACCCAAGACGGTCTTCATCCGCGGCGAGATCTACACCGACGACCGGATCGTGCTCACCTGTTCAGCCGTCCTGCGCCGCATCCGCGCCGCCTGACGGCCGCACGAGGGCGAGCAGCGGCGACAGCAGGGCGTCGAGGCTTTCCGGCTGGTCGAGCCGCAGGGCGACCTCGACGACCGTGACCTTGGCGCGCTGTTCCGCCGCCAGGCGGACCCCGTCCTTCGCGGTCGTCACCGGAATGGCGTTCTCCGCCGCCGCCGCCTTCAGCACAGCTTCGATCTCGGTCTTGCGGAAGGGATGATGATCGGGGAAATCCCGGTATCCGGTGATCTCCGCGCCGATGCTGCGCAGGGTCTCGCGGAACTTTTCGGGCCGGGCGATGCCGCAGAAGGCGTGGACCCGGCAGCCGGCCAGCGCCTGCGCGGCCGTATCGGGAATGAGATCGCCTCGCAGCACGGAAAGGGGCCCGCGCTGCAGCCGTTCGCCGATGCTTCCGCCGCCAATGGCGATTACGGCGTTGGCGCGGCCGAGGCCGGTGGCGATGCTTTCCCTGAGCGGGCCGGCGGGAAAGACCGCGCCGTTGCCGAAGCCGTATGCGGTGTCGACGACGATGATCGAGAGCGCCTTGACCAGGGCCGGGTTCTGGTGCCCGTCGTCCATCACGATGATGTCGGCGTGGCGCGCCAGCAGTTCCGCGCCCCGGCGGCGGTCGGCGGCGACCACCGTCGGGCCGTGCGCGGCGTGAAGCAGGGCTTCGTCGCCGACCTCAGCCGCGCTGTGGCGCGACGGATCGACCAGGGTTGCGCCCCGTCCCGACAGTCCGCCGCCATATCCCCGGCTCAGCACGCCCGGCCGTAGCCCATGAGCGCGGAACCAGTCGGCGAGCATCCGGACAGTGGGCGTCTTGCCGGCGCCCCCCATTACGAGATTGCCGACACAGACCACTGGAACGCCGGGGTCATGGGGATTGGCCGTTGCCCGCCGCAGCCAAGCGGCCGCCCGCCAGGGTAGACTGAAGGGCCGCAGCGCCAGCCGCGGCAGGGCGGCCCCGCCGGGCGCCCAGAAATGCGGGGCCTTCATGACCCGGGCAGCAGCGGCTCCAGACGGGCCATGACCCGGTCCAGAACCGCCGACTGGCGGGCCGCGATGGCGAGCGCCCGTGCGCCGAGGCTGTTGCGCTCGTCCGCGTGGGCGATCAGCCGCGCCAGAGAGGCGGCGAGTTCCTCGCTGTCCTGCACTTCGATCAGGGCGCCTTCGGAGCGCAGGTCTGCAACCACGTCGGCGAAGTTGTGGGTATGCGGACCGGTCAGCAGCCCGCGCCCGAAGCGCGCGGGCTCCAGCAGGTTCTGCCCGCCATGGGGCACCAGGGAACCGCCCACGAAGACCGGCCCGTCCAGACGGTAGAACAGGCCCAGTTCCCCGATGGTGTCGGCAATGTAGACGCCGCAGTCGGGGCCCGGCGTCTGCCCTGCCGTGCGCTGGCTCCACGCGATTCCGCGCTTTTCCGCCTTGCGGGCCATGTCTGCGGCGCGGGCGGGATGACGCGGTACCAGAACGGTGAGCAGGTCCGGGAAACTGTCGCGCAGGGTCAGATGGGCATCCAGCGCGATGTCGTCCTCGCCCGGATGGATGCTGGCGGCGATCCAGAATGGCCGCGCGGCCACGATCCCGCGCAGGCGCGCCAGCTCTTCCTCGTCGGCGGGCAGGGGATCGGCGGCGTATTTCAGGTTGCCCTCGCAGCGGACATTGGCGCCGCCCAGGTCGGCGAAACGGGCTGCCGCCTCGTCGGTCTGCGCCAGGATCAGGCGGAAGGCCGAGAGCAGCTCCCGCGCCGCACCGGGCGCCATCCGCCACCGCCGCCAGGAACGGCGCGACATCCGGCCGTTGATCAGCGCCATGGGCCGGCCCGTGCCCGCCATGGCGGCGAGCAGGTTCGGCCAAAGCTCGCTTTCGATCCAGATCGCCATGTCGGGCCGCCAGTGGGCGACGAAACGCCCGGTCGCATCCGGCAGGTCGACGGGCACGTACTGGTGCAGGGCGCCGTCGGGCAGGTCCCGCGACAGCATTTGCCCCGACGTCACCGTGCCCGTGGTGATCAGGATGGCCGTTCCGGGGCGTTCGGCGCGCAGCCGGTGAATCAGGCGGAGCACGGACTGCGCCTCCCCGACGCTTGCGGCGTGCAGCCAGATCAGCGGCCCCTCGGGCCGGGGCAGGGAGGCGTGGCCCATGCGCTCCCCGATCCGGTCCGGGTCTTCCTTGCCGGCGCGCAGACGGCGGCGGAGCAGCGCTTGTCCGAGCGGCGCGGCCGCGCGGCCCGCCCGCCGGTAAAGCCAGAGGATCATTCGGCCCCGACTGCCGCCGCAGCCGTGATCTCCGCGTCGCCCGAATAGAGCTCGGCATAGCGCCCGCCGCGGGCCATCAACTCGCCATGGCTGCCGGATTCCGCCACCCGCCCGTCCTCGATGACATAGATCCGGTCGGCGTTGATCACGGTGGAAAGCCGGTGGGCGACCGTGATGGTCGAGCGGCCCTTCTGAAGGCGGTTGAGCGCAGCCTGGACCTTGCGCTCGGAATCCGCGTCCAGCGCCGAGGTCGCTTCGTCCAGCAGCAGGATCGGCGCGTCCCGCAGCATGGCGCGCGCAATGGCGATGCGCTGGCGCTGGCCGCCCGAGAGCCGGAATCCGGCCGACCCCACAACGGTCTGATAGCCGTCCGGCAGCGCCGAAATGAAGCCGTGGGCGTTCGCACCCTCGGCCGCGGCCTCTATCTCGTCGTCGGTCGCGTCGGGCTTGGAATAGGCGATATTGGCGCGCACCGTGTCATCGAACAGGGCGGTTTCCTGGCTGACGAAGCCGATGGCGCGGCGCAGGCTCTCGACGCTGACCGCGTCGACTGCCTGGTTGTCGATCGTCACCTGGCCGCCGCTGGTGTCGTAGAAGCGGCCGACGAGGTTGAGGATCGTCGATTTGCCGCCGCCGGACTGGCCGACCAGCGCGATGGTCTCGCCGGGCCGGCATTCCAGCGTGATGCCGTGCAGCGCCTCGGTACCGTCGGGGTAGACGAAGCGGACGTCGTCGAAGCGGACATGGCCGCGCGGCACCTTCAGTTCCCGCCCGCCGGAGCGGTCCTCGATCTGCGGCAGGCTGTCCAGCGCGTCGAACAGCCGTTCCGCCGCCGCCAGGCCCGACTGGAAGGCAGCGTTGACCTTGCCGAGCTGGCGGATCGGCGAAGCCGCGAGCAGCAACGCGGTGAGAAAGGCGAAGAAGGCGCCGGGCGTGAGCGCGCCCTCGATCACCCTGATGCCGCCATAGAGCACCGCGGCGGCCACCGCGACGCCGGCGATGACCTCGATGATCGGGCTGATCAGCGCGCGCACGCGCAGGTTCTTCAACAGGGTTGCGAGCCGGATCGCCAGCGCGTCCCTGGCGCGTCGGGCCTCGTAGTCCTCCCGATTGTAGGCCTTGACCTGGCGGATGCTCGTCAGGGTGTCGGAGAGAAAGGAGGCGAGAAAGCCCGATGCCTGCTGCACCTGCTGCGACGATTTCCGCGAGAGCCGGCCGATGCGCGCGATGGGCAGGCCGGCCGCCGGGAGCACGATCATCGCCACCAGCGCCATCTGCCAGTCCTTGGTGAACATCACGATGATCAGCGCGATGGCGGTCATGGAGTCCCGCACCAGGGCCACAAAGGTCGTCGCCAGCGCTTCCTGCATCATCTGCGCGTCGGTCAGGAAGCGGCTGATCGACTGTCCGACCGTGTGATTGTAGAAGAACCGCAGATCGGAGCGGATCATGCGGTCGTAGAGATCGCCCTGGACGTCGTTCGCCACGCGTATGCCGACCGCCCGCATCACATAGTGCTGGCCGAAAGTCGCTACCGCCATGACGGTGAAGATGCCGATGATCATCAGCGGGATCCCGAACAGCTTCTCGCGGTTCTGGTTGATGAAGATCTCGTTGATGATCGGCTCCATCATGTGGGCGATGGCGCCGGTCGTGCCGGCGACCACGGCGATGGAGATCAGGCCGATGACCAGGTCCCGCTTGTAGCGGGACATGTAGTCCGACCAGATCCGGCGCACGAGCCTGCCCGTCGGCGTCCGCCGTCCCGCGCCCTTCGAAGCCTTCTGATTCTGCACGTCCGTTCCGTCTCTTGCGGGAAAGGCGCGGACCATATCATCGCCGCCGCGCCGGGTTAAGCCGGTCAGTCCGCAGCCGTTGCGGCATAAAGCGACAGTCCCTGTGCGGACTCCAGTTGGGGCAGGGCAGCTTCCATCGCTTCGCCGAGTGCAGCCAGGGCAGCGCGCGCCTCGGGAAACCGGCCCTCGCGGGCGAACGCCGTGACCTGCTTCAGATCCTTCGCCCAGGACCGTGTCGCTTCCCGCGCATCCGTCGCCTCGGGGCGGTAGCGGCGGTGCACCCGGCCGACCTCCATCGCCACCATGTCCGCGATCAGGTCGGCGCGGACGAAATCCTCGTCCAGAAGCGGCTGCTCGAGCACCTCCAGGAAGCCGAGCAGACGCGCCAGATCTCCGGCCGGCGTCTCCGGATCGAACCGCCGCGTGACCGCCCTCGCGGCCTGGAGCCAGTCAAGGATCGGTTCCAGCGCCTCCGCCGGCGGCGGATCCCGATGCGCCGCCACGGCGGCCCGGAGGGTGGGCGCCGATCCGTCATGCAGATAGGGCGCGCTCTCGGCAAGGCCGAAGACGGCCGGCGGCTCGAAAAAGCCGCCCGTACCGATGTCGTGGCGAGCCGGCGGCGGCAGAGCGTCGTCATCGCCATGGCAATCCGCGCAGTGGTCCCGGTAGGCCGCACGCCTGGCGTCCGCGGCCTCATCCCCGGTGTCCGGGCGTGGCGGGAGGGCGAGTTGCTGCTGATAGGCGACCAGGGCGTCGAGCAGCCACGGTTCGATCTCCGGACCGCCGAACTCGTTCATGATCACGTGGCGGCTGAAGTCCCGCAGGCTGGCGACACGGCCGTCATGGCCGTATGGAGCGGTCAGCCGCACGCCGCGAAGGCTGGGGATATTCACCGGATTGTCGATCCCGTCGTCCTCGCGGAAATGGAACTCGCGGTGCGTGACGTCCACATTGCCGGGTCTGTCCGAAGCGCCGGGAACGAAGAAACGCACATTGGCCGCGCCGTTCGGGTGGCAGGCGTCGCAGGAGAGACCGCGCCGAGCGGCCTCCCGGCCGAGGGTCAGCGGGCTGCGGAAGGCGAGTTCCCCCAGCCGGGCCATGTAGCCCATGGTCCCGCCCTGCATTTCGGCCCGGATCCAGCGGGCCGGGCGTTCGCTCAGCGTGGTCTGGACCGTCGAGCCGGGCGGCAGCCATTTCAGCGGATCTTCCTGGGCGAGGCCCGCGCCAGCCGGAATCAGGGACGCGGCCAGCATGACGAGCGATGGCATCAGACGCCGCCGTTGCCGCGCCGCGCCGTCGCCGCAGGAGCGGAGCCGCCCCCTGTCCGGTGAATTCCGGCCGCTCAGGCGCACTTCGAATGGCCGCAGGAAAGGCATGTGTCGCAGCCCTCCATGCGCGCCAGACTGGCCTCGCCGCAGCGCGGGCACTGGCGCATGGCGGCGGGCGTGTTCTGCTCGCCCACGGCAATGGTCTTCGCCTGGGCCTCCAGCTCGGGCCGCTTCGGATCGGCCATGAAGCCGATGGAGATCATGTGCTTCTCGATCACCTCGCCGATGGCGGCCAGCATGGAGGGCACGTAGCGGCCCTTGATCCAGGCCCCGCCGCGCGGGTCGAAGACCGCCTTGAGTTCCTCGACGACGAAGCTGACATCGCCGCCGCGGCGGAAGACGGCGGAGATCATCCGCGTCAGCGCCACCGTCCAGGCGAAATGCTCGACGTTCTTGGAATTGACGAAGATCTCGAAGGGCCGCCGGCGGCCATCCTGGATGATGTCGTTCAGCGTGATGTAGATGGCGTGGTCGCTTTCCGGCCAGTTCAGCTTGTAGGTCTGGCCGGGCAGCACGCCGGGCCGGTCCAGCGGCTGCGTCATGTAGACAACGCCGCCGGACTCGTAGGGATCCTTCGCCTTCGGTTGCGGCTTCGCCGCCTCGGCCCGCGGCGCCAGCGGCAATTCGGCCTGCTCGTCCGCCGCCTTGTCCGCTTCCTTCTTCTTCACCGACAGAACGGCGCCGGTGACCTCGTTCGGGCGGTAGGTCGTGCAGCCCTTGCAGCCGCTCTCGTAGGCCAGCAGGTAGATGTCCTTGAAATCCTCGAAGCCGATCTCTTCGGGGCAGTTGATGGTCTTGGAAATCGATGCGTCGATGTACTTCTGGACCGCGGCCTGCATGGCGACATGCTCGGCCGGGCTGAGCGACTGGGCATCCACGAAGTAATCGGGCAGCGGCCGGTCGCCGTGCATGCGCCGCCATAGCCGGAAGGCGTAGTCGGTCACCTCCTCCTCCCGCCTGGAGCCGTCGGGCATGAGGACCGCGCGGTTGTAGGCGAAGCTGAACACGGGCTCGAGACCAGAGGAGATATTGTCGGCGAACAGCGAGATGGTGCCCGTGGGCGCGATCGAAGTGACCAGCGCATTGCGCACCCCGTCGCGTGCGATCGCCTCCCGGACGTCGGCGTCCAGTTCCGCGATGCTCTCTCCCGCCAGATAGCGGTCCCGGTCGAACAGGGGGAACGGACCCTTCTCCCGCGCCAGTTCGGCGGACGCGAGATAGGCGTGTCGGCGGATCGCGGCCATCCACCGTTCGGTCATCGCCACGGCTTCTGCGGAGCCGTAACGGGCGCGGCACATGATCAGCGCGTCGGCGAGGCCGGTGACGCCCAGGCCGATGCGGCGCTTGGCCTGCGCCTCCTTCTGCTGTTCCTCCAGCGGGAAGTTGGAGACGTCGGTGACGTTGTCCATCATCCGCACCGCCACCGGCACCAGTTCCGCCAGCCGGTCCTCGTCCAGCCGGGCGTCGTCGGTGAAGGGATCGACGACCAGCGCGGCGAGATTGATCGAACCCAGCAGGCACGCGCCGTAGGGCGGCAGCGGCTGCTCCCCGCAGGGATTGGTCGCCGAGATTTCCTCGCAGTAGTGCAGGTTGTTGCGCTGGTTGATGCGGTCGATGAAGATCACGCCCGGTTCGGCGTAGGCGTAGGTCGCGCGCATGATGCGGTCCCATAGATCGCGGGCGCGCAGCGAGCGGTAGGTCCGCCCGCCGAAGGTCAGTTCCCAGCTATCGTCGGCCTTGACCGCCTCCATGAAGGCATCGGTCACCAGCACCGACAGGTTGAACATGCGCAGCCGGCCCGGATCCTCCTTGGCGGCGATGAAGGCTTCGATGTCGGGGTGATCGCAGCGCATGGTGGCCATCATCGCGCCGCGGCGGTGGCCGGCGGACATGATGGTCCGGCACATGGCGTCCCAGACATCCATGAAGCTGAGCGGCCCCGACGCGTCGGCGCCGACGCCCTTCACCGGCGCGCCCTTCGGCCGGAGCGTGGAGAAGTCGTAGCCGATGCCGCCGCCCGCCTGCATGGTCAGCGCGGCTTCCTTCAGATGTTCGAAGATGCCGGCCATGTCGTCGGGGACCGTCCCCATGACGAAACAGTTGAACAGCGTCACCCGCCGCGAGGCGCCGGCTCCGGCGATGATCCGGCCTGCGGGAAGGAAGCGGAAATCCTCGAGCGCGCGGTAGAAGGTCTCCTCCCAGCGCGCCGCGTCTGCGCCCTCCACCGAGGCGAGCGCCTTCGCGATCCGGCGCCAGCTGTCTTCCAGGGTCTGGTCGACCGGCTGCCCGTCCGGGCCCTTCAGGCGGTATTTCATGTCCCAGATCTGCTGGGAAAGGGGAGCGATCGCGTTCATCTTCGGCTTTCCGCGGCGGGATTGGAGGACACGGGATCATAGGCCATGCGTTGCCGCCAATCAACGAAGCGTTCTCTTTATGTTTACGGCATTCGCCCACCGATCAGTGAACAGGCAGAGCGGGCGGTCACGCCGTTCTCCACCCATATATCCACCGCTGTGGACGAATTTCAGCCCCCGGCTTCGAGTTTCCGGGTTCCGCCTTCGATGGCTGCCTCCAGGCGCTGCATGAAATCCTTGCGTTCCAGGTCCGGCGGGATGGGCTCCATGTATTCCAGCACGATCTCGCCGGGCCACTTCATGAAGCCCTTGCGCGCCCAGTGACTGCCTGAGTTGAGGGCCACCGGGATCACGGGCAGGCCGAGATCGCGATAGAGCGCGGCGACACCGGGCAGATAGCGGCGTGTCTCGCCGGGGAGGACGCGCGTGCCTTCGGGAAAGATGATCAGGTGACGGCCGTCGTCGCGGGCCCTGCGGGCGTGGCGCAGCATGTCCTTCAGGGCCGCCGCACCCGCCCCGCGGTCGATAGGGATCTGGCGCGTGTGGCGGCAATACCAGCCATAGACGGGCACCCGCAGCAGTTCGCGCTTCATGACGATGGCGGGATCGTCGACCTCGATATGCCAGATGATGGTGTCCCACATGGACTGGTGCTTGACCGCCAGGATCGCTGGCGCGGGCAGCAGGTTCTCACGGCCCAGCACGCTCCAGCGCGTTCCCACCAGCCAGCGCAGGCCCCAGTTCAGTCCCATTGCCCAGATGCGCTGGCCCCGCATCACCGCCTGACGCGGCAGCAGCAGGCCGGGCAGGAAGGCGACGTTCATCACCGCCGACCAGAGCCAGAACCATATGGTGAACAGGAGTGCGCGGACGACGGTCATCGGAAGCGCAGGTCGCCGATGTCGGCCGTCAGCCGGGCGCGAACGAGACTGAAGAGATACTTGTGATATTCCAGAGCGATGCGCCGCCGCGTGGGCGAGTTCCACCACCAGCGCTCCGGATTGTCCTCGCCGGCGCGGGTGGGCAGCGGCTCCAGGCGCACGTCAGCCATCACCCGGCGCATCTCGACCAGGCTGCGCGGCATGTGGTAGGCGGCAGTCACCACGACCAGCGAGGAGATATTGTTGCGCCGGACCCAGCGCGCTGTCTCCTCAGCATTGCCGACCGTGTCCTTGGCCCGCCGGTCGAGTTCGATGCAGCAGTCGAACAGCGCCTCGTCGGTGGAGAAGGCGGCGGCAATCTCGGATTTCGCCGTGCCGTCGCCCACGCCTGTGATCAGCATGCGCGCGTCCGGATAGCGCTTCAGCAGTTCCAGCCCCCCCGAGATGCGTCCGGCCGAACCGGTGAGCACGACGATGCCCTCGGCCGGTCCGGGACTGGTGGGAATGCTGTAGACCCGCCAGGCGAAACCCAGCAGCCCGCCGAGCCAGAGCGCGACGAGGCACAGGAGCAGGCGGATCACGACACCCGAACGGCTCACCAGCGTTTCCTCAGCATGCCCATGACCGTATAGCGCGCCGTCAGCGTGGCGACGAGGGCGATGATGACGGGCAGAACGGCCATGGCGATCCAGCCGGACGCCATCGGGCTCAGGCCCTGAAGCAGTTCCGAACTCTCCAGTCGCGCCGCGCCGACGCCGAAACCGATGACGATCAGGCCGGGGATGACGCCGCCCAGACCGCCGGCCAGCCCCTGCCACATGGCGTGACGCTGGAAACGGCGCGCGATGTAGGTCTCGTCGGCGCCGATCAGGCGCAAAAGCTCCACGGTGTCCTGCTGCGCCGAAAGCGAGGCGCGGGTGGCGAAAATGGTGACAAGAACGATCACGGCGATGGCGATCAGCGCCAGTGCGCCGGCGACGAGACCGGCCATGCCGGCGAGCTGTTGCAGAGGTTTCAGCCAGCTCTCCGAACGGTCGACGACGATGCCTTCGCGGCCCCCCAGGCGGGCCGCCACGACGCGCGCCGCCGTGGGCGCGGTCAGGCGCACCTCGATCAGCAGCGGCAAGGGCAGGGCGTTGTCCGTACCCGCCCGGTCCGCGTCGCCGATCCACGGCGCCAGCAGTTCCGCGACCGCACGGCGGGGCAGGGCTTCGACTTCCAGCACCTCGGACATGGCGCCCAGTTCCCGCACCAGTGCCCTGGCCGTGCCCTCGGCGCCCGGCGCGGCGGTCACGCGCACGGTCAGCCGGTCGCCGCCCAGATCGCCCCAGGAGGCCGTCAGCGCCGCCAGCGAGAACGCCGCGCCGATGGCGATGGCGACCACGAAGGACAGCGCCGCGATGATCCACGGCATGAAACGGCTGGACGGATCGCGCTCGAGGGCGAGTTCCCGGCCGCTCATGCGGGCGCCGCCGCAGGCTGGTCGGCGTCAAGCCTTCCGTCCTCCAGGCGCAGCACCGGATAGGCGAACCGCGTTGGCAGCGCCGGGTCGTGCGTGGCGATGAGCACCGTGGTGCCGAGACCGTTCAGCTTGACGAACAGCGTCATCAGCCGCTCGCCCATCTCCCGGTCGACATTGCCTGTGGGCTCGTCTGCCAGCAGCAGGCGGGGCCCGCCGATGACGGCACGGGCGATGGCGACGCGTTGTTTCTCGCCGCCAGAGAGTGTCGGCGGGCGCGCATCCGTCTTGTCGGTCAAGCCGACCCAGGCCATCATTTCGGCGACATAGTTGCGGATGTCGGCGGCCGGCAGCCGGCCGGCCAGGCGCAGCGGAAGGGCGACGTTCTCGGCCGCGCTCAGGTGATCCAGCAGGCGGAAATCCTGGAACACCACGCCGACGCGCCGGCGCATGGCCGGCACCTGGCGGCGCGGCACCTCGTTGACGTCCTTGCCGAACATGGCCATCAGGCCCCGGCTCGGCCGCTGCGAGAGATGCAGCAGGCTGAGCAACGAGGACTTCCCGGCGCCGGAGCGGCCGGTAAGAAAATGGAAGGAGCCCGGCGCGAGGTCGAGGTCGAGCCCGCGCAGCACTTCGGGCCCGCTGCCGTAGCGCAATCCGACATTGCGCAGCGTCACCAGGGGGGAAGCTGCCGATCTTTCATCGCCGTTGGTCACGTCCGCCCCGCATTGCCGCCGCCTTGAACGGCTTTTGATAAGCTGCCTATATGGCTTCCGATGTTCGATAATCGACAAAGACTCAGCGGATCAATGCCTGAATGATGCTGACCTGTCCCTCCTGCGGGGCCCGGTTCCGGGTAAAACCAGAAATGTTCGCCGCGGGCCCGCGGCTGGTGCGGTGCGCGCGCTGCAGGCACGAGTGGCGGGGCCGGCCCGATCCGGACAGCGAAGCTGAGGATGCGGCGTCTGCCGCGCCTGTCGCCGTCGACGAAGCACCGGAAGAGGACGCAGCGGCCGAATCGCTGCCGCCGGCGGAAGCGGACGCGGCAGCGGAAGACGCGGCTGCCGAAGATGACGGCGAGGACGCCGGCGATGACGGGACGGCGGATGATCCCGGGAGCGCCGAGACGGAGCCGGAACCGACGCCCGGACGGCGGGAACCGGTCTTCGACACCATCCCCGGCGCCGCGCGGCCGGCGGACGACGATTTCCGCCCTGCCGAAAGGACGGAGAAGCGGCGGACGCCAGCCTGGGTCTGGGGCGGATGGGCGCTGATCCTTGCGGTACTGGTCTTCACCGCTCTTGCGCTGGCCTTTCTCAGGGGGCCGATCGTGAACGCGTGGCCGCCGTCGGCGCGTCTTTTCGACCGGATCGACCGCGTGAGCCGCGCCGAAGCGCTTCAGCCGGTGAGTCTGGTGATCGAGAGTTCCCGCCTTACCGGGGAGCAGATGGAACTCGGCATCCGGCTGATCAACGGCACGGCGCAGCCGCAGCCGCTGCCGGTCGCCGTCATCCATCTGCTGGATGCGGCGGGCGATGTGGTGAAGACGGAACGCATCCGCCTCGACGACGATCCGCTGGCGCCGAAGGAAAGCCGCACCATGCGTCTGCTGCTGGAAGACCTTCCCGACGGGCTGCAAAAGGTGCGCGCGGATACGGAACCGGCGGAATGACGTCCGGGATTGTCTGTTTTCCGATCCGAGGTCACCTTTTGTTAGGTAGTTGAGCCGGAACCTGAACCGATGTCCCGGATACTGGTCTCAGATGACGAACCCGACATTCGCGACGTGATACAGCGCGCCCTCAAGGCGGCCGGTCACGACGTGACGGCCGTGGCCGACGGCGCAGCCGCGCTGCAGAAGCTGAGCGAGCAGCGTTTCGACCTGCTGCTGACCGACATCGTCATGCCCATCATGGACGGTGTGGCCCTGGCGCTGAAGGTCGGCAAGGAACATCCGGACGTCCGTATCCTGATGATGACCGGCTATGCCGATCAGCGCGACCGCGCCTACAACCTCGACAGCCTGATCGAGGATATCGTGGTCAAGCCCTTCACCGTCGACGAAATCGTGCTCAAGGTGCAGGAAGCCCTGTCGGATTGAGCGCCCGCGGTCAGGCTTTGGCGGCCGGCGCGCTCGGCGCCGCGGACGGATTTCCTGCGAACAGTTGCTCGCAGCGCGCCTCGGCCTGCTCCTCGGCCTGCCGGACGGCCGCAGCAGTGCGGAGGACGATCGAGCGCGTCAGGGCCTCGACGCAATGCCGTTCGGCCAGTTCCAGCGCCAGCATTGCGTCGGAAGGGCGTTCCGGCGGGGCGAGCGGAATGCTGGAGGCGGCCGCGCCGAGCAGGCCACAGAATGCGACTGCCGTCACAATACGCACCGCGGTGAATGTGATCCTGTTCACGTTCGGGCTTCCGTCCCAGGGTTGACGCATTATCGGAGCACCTCTCGCAACCATCGCGCCATGCGGTGAAAGCGGATGGCCACGGCAAGCCGCAGAATATAGTGTCCGCAGCGGTTCCATTTCCGGAGTTCGTTCACCAC
The DNA here is from genome assembly GCF_002924445.1 of Minwuia thermotolerans. Taxonomy (NCBI): domain Bacteria; kingdom Pseudomonadati; phylum Pseudomonadota; class Alphaproteobacteria; order Minwuiales; family Minwuiaceae; genus Minwuia; species Minwuia thermotolerans. Next base: position 35,517 of record NZ_PIGG01000069.1, on the reverse strand, counting down.
GCCATGATCGACAAGTCCAGCAGGCGGACCGTCTATCCGCGCATCGAGCCATTCGACCAGGGACGCCTTTCGGTTTCGGACCTGCACACGCTGCACTACGAGCAGTGCGGCAACCCCGACGGCAAGCCCGCCGTGGTGATCCATGGCGGTCCCGGCGGCGGCAAGAAACCCGACGATCGGCGCTATTTCGATCCGCAGAAGTACCGCATTGTCCTGTTCGACCAGCGCGGCTGCGGGCAGAGCACGCCCCATGCGGAGCTGAACGAAAACACTACCTGGCGGCTGGTCGAGGATCTGGAGGCGCTGAGAAGCCATCTCGGCATCGGGAAGTGGCAGGTCTTCGGCGGCTCCTGGGGCAGCGCGCTGGGCCTGGCCTATGCGGAGACTCATCCGGACAGGGTCAGCGAGCTGATCCTGCGCGGCATCTTCACCCTGCGCCGCGAGGAACTGCTCTGGTTCTACCAGAAGGGAGCGGACGCGCTGTTCCCCGATCTCTGGGAAAACTATGTCGCCGAGATTCCGGTGGAAGAGCGCGGCGACATGATCGCCGCCTACTACCGCCGGCTCACCTCCGTGGACGAGAGCGTCCGCCTTTCGGCCGCCCGCGCCTGGAGCACCTGGGAAGGCGGGACGCTTTCGCTGTACGCCGACCCCGGCCGGGTCGCCGACTTCGCCGATGCGCGTTTCGCCCTCGCCTTCGCCCGGATCGAGTGCCACTACTTCGTCAATGGCGGCTTCTTCGAGAGCGATGACTGGCTGATTGCCAACGCCGCCCGTATCCGCGGCATTCCCGGCGTGATCGTGCAGGGCCGCTATGACGTGGTGACCCCGATGATGACGGCCTGGGCGCTGCGCAAGGCCTGGCCGGAGGCCGATTTTCGTGTCGTCTCCGATGCGGGACACGCGGGCAGCGAACCCGGCATCGTCGACGAACTGGTGCGCGCGACCGACCGCTTCGCTGTCTGACCTCAGGGCAGGAGACCGGAGACCAGCACTTCCTGGGTCAGCTTGCGGCGCAGGGCGTCCTCGAAATGATCCAGGCTGTCGACGCCCATGACGAAACCATTGGCGACCTTGCCGGCGTAGTAGACCTCCAGGTTCTCGCGCTGATGGCCGAAGACCAGCCCGTTGATCTCGATCCCTGCGCCGGTCGCCTGCTCGCGCAGGCGCTCCAGCCCCAGTGAATCGCGGTTGTCGCGGCCGTCGCCGGAGATGTCGATGATCCGCCGGCCCGGCTTGCCCTCCAGCAGTTCCAGCGCGTCCGACATGCCCCGGGATATCGCCGTGGCGCCCCTCGGACCGATCGGGCTCCAGTGTTCGTAGATGTCGGCGGCGTCCGCAGGCGTGCTCCAGCCGACCACGATTTCCGAGCGGGTGTCGAACTCGACGATGGCGACCATCGTGTCCTTCAACGCCCTGGCCATGAACGGGTCGCGCAGCACGCGGGCATAGGCGCCCCGCTGCAGGGCAAGCTCGCGGTCGTCGATCGAGTTGGAGCGGTCCACGACAAGCACCAGCCATTCCCGCGCCTGTGCCGGGCCTGCGGCCAGGACGCTGGACAGGATCAGCAGGACCGCCAGCAGGCGCACGGTCGGCCTCGGGCGTGTGGCGCGCCGGTTGTTGGGGAGGGGCATTGGCGGGACTCGCGCTAGAACTCGCAAAGAACGAGGGGGAGCGGGCGGCGACGCCCGCTCCCCCGGTTCCTGGCTGGTCCCGTCCCTACTTCGGCCGGACGGCGTCTGCCGTGGCCTGGATGAACGCCTGGATCCTGACGACGTCATCCTTGCTCAGGCGGCCGGTGAAGTCCGGCATGCCGCCCTGCACGAAGGTGTCGCTGAGGACCAGATCGGGCAGGTTGCGCAGCACGTTGGCGTCCGTGAAACCCAGATTGGGCACGTTGCCGCCGTTCTGCACGCCGGGCACGCCATGACACTGAGCGCAGCTCGAGACATAGAGGCCCGTGCCGGCGGTGACGTGTTCGGGATCGTACTCGACGCCCTGCACCAGTTCGCCGGCCTGCATCGCCACGTCCTTCGGCTTCTCACCGCTCGCGCCGACCGCGAAGGTGTAGACCCGGCCCGGGCCGACGGTCTCGGTGGCCTTGTTGGCGACCCCGTAGACGCCGCCCCAGCCGACCGCGATCGAGACATACTGCTTGCCGTCGATCATGTAGGTGGAGGGGCCGGCCACCGCCCCGGTGCCCAGAGGCGTCTGCCAGAGGGTGACGCCGGTGGTCGCGTCATAGGCCACGAAGCGGCCGTCCGCGGTGCCCTGGAAGACCAGGTTGCCGGCGGTCGCGAGCGTGCCGCCGTTCCACGGCGAGAGATATTCCTGCCGCCAGACTTCCCGCTGGTTGACCGGATCCCAGGCGATCAGGGAACCGTAAGGCTTGGCTTCCGGCGCCACGGCGTTCAGCGCGAAGCCCAGGTTCCAGCCCGAATTGGACGCGAACTTGAACGGCTTGTGCTCGTCCTGGACGAAATCCTTTTCCGGCAACTGGGTGAGCGGAACGCCCTGGGCGGGTATGTAGACCAGGCCGGTCTGCTCGCTGAAGGCCATCGGATGCCAGTTGTGAGCGCCATAGGCGCTGGGAATGGTCTCCCAGGGCTTGTCCTTGGCGCGCGCCGCCGGCACCTCGATCGGCCGGCCGTTGGCGTCGTAGCCCTCGGCCCAGTTCACTTCCACGAAGTTCTCCGCCGATATGAACTCGCCGTCGGTGCGGTCGACCACGAAGAAGAAGCCGTTCTTCGGCGCGTGCATGATGACCTTGCGCTCGCGGCCGTCGATCTGCAGGTCGGCCAGCATCAGCGGCTGGGTGGAGGTGTAGTCCCAGTGATCGCCCGGCGTCTCCTGATAGTGCCAGACATATTCCCCGGTGTCGGGGTTCAGGGCCACGATGGAGGCGAGGTAGAGATTGTCGCCGCCGCCGGGGCTGCGGATGTCGCGGTTCCAGGGATTGCCGTTGCCGGTGCCGACATAGAGCAGATTGAGCTCCGGGTCGTAGACCATGCTGTCCCACATGGTGCCGCCGCCGCCGGCCTCCCAGTACTTGCCCGACGGATCCCAGGTCAGCGCCGCGCGCGCCATGGATTCGTCCTCGAACGGCTTCGAGGGGTCGCCCGGCACGGCAAACCAGCGCCAGGCCTGCTCGCCGGTTTCGGCGTCATAGGCGGTGATGTAGCCGCGCACGCCGTATTCGGCGCCGCCATTGCCGATGATCACCTTGCCGTTCACGACACGGGGCGCACCCGTGATCGTGTAGGCCTTGTCGCGGTCGATGACGGTGTCGACTTCCCACACCGGCTGACCGGTCGCCGCGTCGAGCGCGACCATGCGGCCATCATAGGTGCCGACATAGACCTTGCCCTTGTGGAGCGCGACACCGCGGTTGACGATGTCGCAGCAGCCCTTCTCGGCGTAGTCGCGCGGCACCTGCGGATCGTAGGTCCAGATTTCCTCGCCCAGCCGCGCGTCGATGGCGTGCACGATGCTCCAGGACGACGTCACATACATGATGCCGTCGACGACGATCGGCGTCGCCTCGACGCCGCGCCGCGAATTCAGGTCGTAGTACCAGGCCAGACCCAGTTCGCCGACATTGGCGGTGCTGATCTGGTTCAGCCGGCTGTAGCGTTTCTCGCCATAGTCCAGACCGTAGTTGAGCCAGTTCTCGCTGGTCTTGCCGTTCTCGATAATGGCGTCCTTGTCGACGCCACCTGTGATTTCGCGGATCTTGGCCTCCGACAGGGGCTCCGCCCATGTCGAAGCAGCGGTCAATGCAAGCGTGACCGCGGCCAGCGCGATTGCTGTACTGCGCACGATTTTCCTCCCTGGAACTTTTCTGTTCTTCGCGATCCGGGGAGTCGAGCTGGCCGCTACGGTTGACCCCCTGTCCCCGTACCGATCAGCAAGCCTAGTCGGTTGTGAATTCGTGCGCCAGCTTCTTGCGTTCAAACGTTCGTTCGGCCGCTTTCTTACCAATCAGTAGTTGGTTGTTACTTACAGGTAATGAAAATCTTCATTCATGACGATGGGGGCGTCGCGTCAACCGGTGAGGCCGCGGGCGATGCGCTCCACGTCCTCGCCGGCGAGGCTGGTCGGATGCCGCTTCAACAGCGGGGTCTGACGCCGGATGGCGTCGGGCACGCGGCTGTCGCGGCGGACGATGCCGGCCAGGGAGGGGGCGAAGCCGAGAAAGTTCTCGCAGGCCGTGCGCAGCTTCTCGTAGGTGCGCTCGCCATCGCGCTGGTTGCTGGCCAGGTTGATGACGACGCGGATGTCGGCGCCTGCGTCGGCCCCGTGAATCAGCTTGATCAGGGCGTAGGCGTCGGTGATCGCCGTCGGCTCTTCGTTGGTGACGACCAGCAGCGGTCCGGCATTCGCCGCCAGGGTGCGGACGGCACGGTCCACCCCGGCGCCGAGATCCAGGATCACGCTGTCATAGGTGTCGCCGACCAGCGTCAGGCCGCGGCGCAGCATGTCGAGCTGGGCTGCGCCGGCATCGGCCAGCCGTGCCGTGCCCGAACGGCCGGCCACCACGTCCACGCCCGTCGCCGGATCCTGCGTGACCACTTCCCGGAAGGAGGCTTGACCGGTCAGGGCCTCGGACAGGTCGCGGGCGGGTGAGAGCCCGAGCTGGATGTCGACATTCGCGAGTCCCAGGTCGCCGTCGAACAGCAGTACCTTGCGTCCCGCCCTGCGCATCGTGTGGGCGAGAGTGATCGCGAACCACGTCTTGCCGACGCCGCCCTTGCCGGACGCCACCGAGATCATGTTGGCGCCGAGCCGGGCGGAAGGATGCCCCGCGGGGCCATCCTGGCTGCGCGAGCGGGCCGGGTGCTGGTTCATGCGCGTTTCCTGTCGTTGTTCAGGTCGGTCGCCTGATCGGGGTCGCTGAGGATTATCCGCGCGAGCGCGGCGGGAGTCAGGGTGTGCAGGCCGTCGGCGATCACCGGCGACGCACCGGCGAGGCAGAAGGCGAGACCGGAGCCGGCGGCCGCCAGCAGACCGCCCAGCCGACGGGCGGTGTCGAGACGGGTGACGATCATCCGACGGGCGCCGATGCCGCGGAAGGCCGCGGCCATGTCTTCGGATTCGTAGGGGTCGCCGCCGGCGGGCAGCACCAGGATGGGCTCGGCCTCGTTGATCCGCACCGTTTCCGTCAGCCTGGCCATGTCATAGGCGTCGAAGGGGTTCACGCCCTCGGTGTCGATCAGCCGGGGGCCGCGCCAGTCGAGACGGCGCTCCGGGCTGAGCCGCACCGGCGGATTCTCCACGATGGCGCCGAGGGCCTTCAGACGGTTGTCGCCGCCGGGGCGTTCGATGTCGGTGGTGGCGATCTTCAGCGGCTGCTTGCGCAACGCGGCCTCCAGGGCGAATTTCGCGGCCACCACCGTCTTGCCGGCGCCGGGCGGACCCACCAGGGCCAGCGCCGGTTCGGCGCCCGGCTCCGCGGGCCGGAAACCGAAGCAGTCGTCCATGCCCGCAGTCAGCGAGACGGTCAGGTCCGGGTCGTCGACCTGCGCCGCCACACGGCAGATGCGTTCGTTGAGCGCGGTCGGCGCGCCGTGAAAGGCGATGGCGCGGATCAGGAACTCGGCGTCCGCGGTCAGGCCGGCGTCCTCGCGGTCCGGCGTCGGCGTCCCGGCCGGCGCCGGGCGCTCGACCGCCGCCGTGACCTCGACGCCTTCGCGGGTCTCCCGGGTGCCGAGAATGACCGCTTCGGGACCCAGTTCTCGGCGAACCTCGCCGAGGGCGGCGGAGACCGTGCGGGCGATGAAGGTGCGGACCTGCATCGCCGATCAGACCTGCGCCAACGTGCGCAGCCGCACCTTGGGATGAACCTCGTTCTGGCTCATCACCACGGTGGCGTTGCGGAATCGCTCGACGATGGAGCGGACGAAGGGGCGGATGGCCGGGCTGGTCAGCAGCACCGGGTCATGGCCCTGCTGGCCCAGACGGTCGTAGTGCAGGCGCACGGCGCCGATGAATTCCTGCAGCTTGCTGGGCGCCATCGCCAGTTGACGCTCCTCGCCGTGTCCGGTCAGGGCGTCGGCGAAGGCCTGCTCCCATTCCGGCGAGAGGGATACCAGGGGCAGGTATCCGTCGGGGCTGAGATTGGCGTTGCAGATCTGGCGCGCCAGGCGGGTGCGTACGTGCTCGGTGATCAGGGTGACGTTCTTGGTGAAGCCGACCGCCTCCGAGATGCCTTCCAGGATGGTGGCCAGGTCGCGTATCGAGACCCGCTCCGACAGCAGGTTCTGCAGCACGCGCTGGATCGCCGAAACCGAGATCTGGTTGGGGATCAGGTCGTCCACCAGCTTCTTGTGGGCGTCCGGCAGATCGTCGAGCAGCTTGCGCGTTTCCGCGTAGGAGAGCAGCTCCGCCATGTGGTCCTTCATGATCTCGGTCAGGTGGGTCGTGACGACGGTTGCGGCGTCGACCACCGTCAGCCCGCGGAAGCTGGCCTCCTCGCGCAGCGATTCGTCGATCCACTTGGCCGGCAGACCGAAGGCCGGTTCGATCGTTTCCTCGCCGCGCATGTCGATGGGCCGGCCGGCAGGGTCCATCACCATCAGCCGGCCGACGCGGACATCGCCGGCGCCGGCCTGCACTTCCTTGATGCGGATGCTGTAGGCGTTGGCGCCCAGCTGGACATTGTCGAGGATGCGTACGCTGGGCATGACGAAGCCCATGTCGGTGGCGAACTGGCGGCGGAGCGCCCTGATCTGGTCGGTGAGCTTCGGCGCGTTGCCGTCGCCCTCCAGCAGCTTCAGCAGGCCGTAGCCGATCTCCAGGCGCAGCTCGTCGATCGCCAGCACTTCCGAGAGCGGCTGCTCGCTCGGGGTCTCCTCGTCGGCCTGCCTGGCGTCGTCCTCGCGCCTGATTTCCGCGGCCGCCGCGTCCTTCTTGCGCCGGGCCATGTACCAGGCGCCATAGCCGGCCGCCCCGGCCAGCGCCAGGAAAGGCAGCATCGGAATGCCCGGCAGCAGCGACATCGCGACAAGCAGGAACGAGGACAGGCCCAGCGCCTGCGGATAGCCGCTGAGCTGTCCGAACAGCGCCTTGTCGGCGGAACCGGTGACGCCGGCCTTGGACACCAGCAGGCCCGCGGAGGTGGAGACGATCAGCGCCGGAATCTGGGAGACCAGACCGTCGCCGACGGTCAGCAGGGTGTAGGTCTGCGCCGCGGCGCCGAAGCTCATGTCGTTCTGCGCGACGCCGATGACGATGCCGCCGATGACGTTGATGAAGGTGATCAGCAGACCGGCGATGGCGTCGCCGCGGACGAACTTCGCCGCGCCGTCCATGGCGCCGAAGAAGGTGCTCTCGTCCTCCAGCTCCTTGCGGCGGTCGCGGGCGTCCTTCTCGTCGATCAGGCCGGCCGAGAGGTCGGCGTCGATCGCCATCTGCTTGCCGGGCATGGCGTCCAGGGTGAAGCGCGCCGCGACCTCGGCGATGCGGCCGGAGCCCTTGGTGATGACCACGAAGTTCACGATCACCAGGATCGAGAAGACGATGATCCCGATGACGAAGTTGCCGCCCATCACGAAGTTGCCGAAGGCCTCGATGACGTTGCCGGCGGCGTCGGTGCCGGTGTGGCCTTCCGACAGGATCAGGCGTGTGGAGGCCAGGTTCAGCGACAGCCGGAGCATGGTCGCGATCAGCAGGACCGTCGGGAAGGAGCTGAATTCCAGCGGCTTGCCGATGAACAGGCAGGTCATCAGGATCAGCACGGAGAAGGTGATCGAGATGGCCAGGCTGAAGTCGAGCAGCCAGCCCGGCATGGGCAGCATCAGGACGACAAGGATGGCCACGACGCCCAGCGCCAGCGCAATGTCGCCGCGCATCAGATGGCTCTTGAGGACGGCGAGCGTGTCGGCGCCGTTGCTGCCGAAGCCGCCGCCGGTCGCCGTCACTTCGCCGCCGCCGCGTTCTGCGGGGAGCTGCTCGCTCATTTCAACCTGCCGGAAAGGGGGTCAGAACCAATTGCTCAGTACGCCATGCGCCGCATTTCGCCCGGTCCGGGGACGGGGACGCCCTCCTCGGTATAGGCCTTCAGCTTGTTGCGGAGCGTCCGGATCGAGATGCCCAGGATGTTGGCCGCGTGGGTGCGGTTGCCGAAGCAGTGGTCCAGGGTTTCCAGGATGAGCTGCTGCTCGACCTCGGCCACGGTGCGGCCGACCAGGCCGGCCTGCGCCGCGTCGTCCTCCGAGATCACGCCGCCGCCGGAGATCTGTCCGGCGACCCGGCCCGCGGTCGGCGCGGAGTTCTCCCCCGGACGGGAACCGTCGGGCAGCACGATCGCTTCGCTCGTGATCTCGTTCCCGGTCGCCAGCAGCACGGCGCGGTGGAGGGTGTTCTCCAGTTCGCGGACATTGCCCGGCCACGGATGCCCGCGCAGCAGCCGGGCGGCGTCGCGGTCGATCGGTTTGCAGGCGACGCCGTTGGCCTCGGAATACTTGGCGACGAAATGGTCGGCCAGAACCGCGATGTCCTCAGGCCGCTCGCGCAGCGGCGGCAGCTTCAGGTTCACCACGTTCAGGCGGTAGAGCAGGTCCTCGCGGAAGGTGCCCGATTTCACCTCGGCCACGAGATCGCGGTTGGAGGTGGCGATGACCCGGATATCGACCTTTATCGGCTTGCCGCCGCCGACCCGGTCGATCTCGCGTTCCTGGATTGCGCGCAGCAGCTTGGCCTGCAGGCGGATATCCATTTCCGAGATTTCGTCCAGCAGCAGCGTGCCGCCATCGGCTTCCTCGAACTTGCCGATGCGCCGGGCTACCGCGCCGGTGAAGGCGCCCTTCTCGTGACCGAACAGCTCCGATTCCAATAGGTTGTCGGGGATTGCGGCGCAGTTGACGGCGACGAATGGCTTGTCGGCGCGCCGGCTCTTCAGGTGAATGTGGCGCGCCATGACCTCCTTGCCGGTGCCGCTCTCGCCGGTGACCAGGATGCAGGCGTTGGACGGCGCCACCTGATCGGCCAGCTTGATCACCTGCTCCATGCGCTGGTCGCGGTAGAGCAGGTCGGTCTCCTCGTCGGCGACCGCCTTCAGGACGGCGGCAATCAGCTCCGGATCCGGGGGCAGGGGGACATATTCCTTGGCGCCGCCCTTGATGGCGCGCACTGCCGCCTCGGTATCGTTGCCGATGCCGCAGCCGATGACGTCCAGACTGATGTGCTCGGCGGCCAGCCCGGTCACGAAGGCGGCGATGTCGAGCTTGACGTCGACCATGGCGAGGTCGGCGCCGCGGCCGGACCGCAGTGCGTGCATCGCGCTCTCGACGGTGTCGACGTGGGCGACCTTGGCGCCGTTCTGCATGGCGATCTTGCTGGCCGCGCCGAACTGGCCGGACAGGGGCCCTACGATAAGAAGCCGCATGGCGATTCTTTCCTCCGTATCAGGTCGCGTAGTACCGCACGCGCTTCAGCGGCGGCAGCAATGAGTTGATGAGCGTCTCCAGCCGGCGCGGGTTTTCCTTGCGGCTGATGGAGCAGGCGGCGGCGGCGTAGAGCCGGTTGAGCGTCGCCTCGTCGGCGGCGTTGCGTTCGATCTTGGTGGCCAGCGGATGCAGCACCATGTTGGCCAGCACCGCGCCGTAGAGGGTGGTCAGCAGGGCCAGGGCCATGGCCGGCCCGATCTCGGCGGGGTTGTCGAGACGGTTCAGCATCTGCACCAGACCCACCAGCGTGCCTATCAGGCCCATGGCCGGCGCGATTTCCGCGGCGCGCCGCAGGATATGGACGACGCCGCGCTCGCGCTGGGCGATGGAGACCATGTCGTTCTCCAGGATGCGTTCGATCTCGGCGGTCGGCGTGTCGTCGGCCACCAGTTCCAGCGCCTTGCGCAGAAAGGGCTCCTCGCGCACGCCCGTCAGCGTCCGGGGCAGGCCCAGATGGCCCTTGCGCCGCGCCTCGTCGGCCAGCCGCACGGCCATCATCGCGGCCTGAGAGGCGTCGCGCGGGCGGCGGAAGATCGCCTGCAGGGTGATCGGCACGGCGCGCAGGACATCGCCGACATGGAAACTGATCAGCGTCACGGCGGCAGTGCCGCCCAGCACGATCAGTACCGAGGGCAGGTTGACGAAGTTCGCCCATCCGTCGCCCAGGGCCACGGTCAGCGCCAGCAGGCCGAACCCGGCCAGCAGTCCCAGCGCCGTCGCGATGTCGAAGCGGCTCAGCATGGCCTTCAGCTCCGGTTCCCCTTGATGATTTCCGTCATCGTCACGCCCAGTCGCTCGTCGACGACCACCACTTCGCCGCGGGCGACGAGGCGGTTGTTGACGTAGATGTCAATGGCCTCGCCGACCTTGCGGTCCAGTTCGACCACTGCGCCGGTCTCGATCTTCATCAGCTGGCTGACCTGCATGCGGGACTTGCCCAGCACGGCCGAGACCTGCACGGGAATGTCGAAGACCGCCTCCAGGTCGTTCGCGGTCTTGCTCGTTTCCTCGTCGTCGGCGGCGAGGTCGGTGCCGGCGACGTCGGTCGCGGGCATCTGGGCGGCGCCTTCTTCGAGGTTGTCGAGGTCGAGTTCGTTGTCGTCCGCCATAATCGGCTGCTCCGTTGGATCGGGTTACTGGACGTTGTCGGTGGTGAGGTAGGTGCGGACCGCACGCTCGATCAGCGCCTCGGTCCGGGAAAGTTCGAGCGCCGCGCCGCCGTCGGCCCATTCGACGCGGCAGTCGCTGTCGGTCATCGTCTCGTCGGGCAGCATCACCAGATGGCCGTCGAAACCGGCGCTGGCTGCGATGGCGGAAATGCGCTCCCGGATCGCTTCGGTCACGCCGTCGGACGCCCGTATCACCAGGCGCGGCTCGTCGCGCAGCTCGCCGATGCAGTCGACGATCAGCGCCTCGATGGCCGCCAGGGGATGGGCCTCGATCAGGTTGCCCGCCAGCTTGCGTCCCACGGTCACCGCCACCTCGGCGGCTTCGCGGCGGCAATCGCCGAGCGCCGTCTGAAGCTGCTCGCTGGCGGCGTCGATCTGTTCCGATATCACCGACAGCGAAGCGCTGGCCGCGGCTTCGATCTCCTGGCGCGCTTCCTGATGGCCGGCGCGCTGGCCTTCGGCATAGCCCTCCGCGCGGGCGGCCGCGAGATCCTCCTCTGTGAAGGTCTCGGCCTTCTTGCGCCGCCGGGCTCCGCCGTCGCCGAAGTTCTTGTCGAAAAGAAACTTCTCGCCCATGTTCCGCGCCCCGCTCAATAGACCAACTCGTCGTCGCCCTTGTTGTCGGCGAGCATGATCTCGCCGCGCTGGGCCAGGTCCTTGGCGGTGTTCACCATTTCCATCTGGGCGGCCTCGACGTCCCGCAGGCGGACAGGGCCCATGGCCTCCATGTCCTCGCGCAGGATCTTGGCCGCACGCTCCGACATGTTGGAGAAGAACAGGTCGCGCAGGGAATCCGAGGCGCCCTTCAGCGCCAGACCCATCTTGTCCTTGTCGACGCCGCGCAGCAGGGTCTGCACACCGGCCGGATCCAGCTTGGCCAGGTCTTCGAAGGTGAACATCAGCGCCTTGATTCGCTCCGCCGAGTCGCGGTTGCGCTCCTCCAGGGCGGCGACGAAACGGTTTTCGGTCTGGCGGTCGAGATTGTTGAAGATCTCCGCCATCATTTCGTGGCTGTCGCGGCGGTTGGTGCGCGCCAGGTTGTTCATGAACTCGATGCGCAGCGTCTCCTCGACCTTGTCGAGAACCTCCTTCTGCACCGATTCCATACGCAGCATCCGCGCCACGACTTCCATCGCGAAGTCCTCGGGCAGGGCGGCCAGGACGCGGGATGCGTGGTCGGGCTTGATCTTCGAGAGCACGACCGCGACGGTCTGCGGGTATTCGTTCTTCAGATAGTTGGCGAGCACCGTCTCGTTCACGTTGCCCAGCTTGTCCCACATGGTGCGGCCGGCCGGGCCCCGGATCTCCTCCATGATCAGCTCGACGCGCTCGCGGCCCAGCGTCTTGGCCAACATGCGTTCGGTGCTCTCGAAAGAGCCGACCAGGGAGCCGCCGGAGCTCATCTGGTTGGCGAACTCGACGAACAGGCGCTCCACCAGATCCGAGTTGATCGAACCGAGGTTCGCCATCGTCTGGGAAACTTCCTTGATCTCTTCGTCGTCGAGCAGCTCCCAGACCTTGGCGGTGCCTTCCTCGCCCAGGGAGAGGATCATGATGGCCGCTTTCTGCGAACCGCTCAGATGCCGGTATTCAAGACTTGGCATGATACGCTCCTCAACGGTCCTGGTAGAGCCAGTTGCGCAGGATCGCGACGGCCTCTTCGGGGTGCTTTTCGACGATCTCGGCGATCTTCTTCAGCGACGATTCCTTCACCCGGCCCTCGACGTGGCTGAGATCGATCGTCGGTGAGGGCGGCCGCTGCTCGGCCGCCGGCAGGGCGGGCATGCCGCCGTCGCCGCCCTGGCCGCTGGGCGGCGGCAGGGACAGGTTGCCTTCCGCCTGGCGGCCGGCGGCGGCCAGCGCCGCGTTGATGTTGCCGCTGGCGCCGGCCAGCGCGAGCGAGTCGTCGGCAGCGTCCATGTTGCCGGTGGCCAGGATGCGGCTCAGCATGGGGCGGACGACCAGCAGCATGACCAGCAGGGCGATCAGACCCAGGGCGGCGGTTTCGCCGATGCGGATCAGCTCCGCCTTGCCGAGTCCGGCGACCTCGAACTCTTCCGCGACGGGTTCCTCGAAGACAGCATCGACATCGGCGAAGCGAAGGTTGGAGATCTCGACGGTGTCGCCGCGCTCTTCGTTGTAGCCGACGGCGGAGCGGACCAGCCGGCCGAGTTCCTCCAGTTCGTCCTCCGTGCGCGGCTCATAGGTGCGGTTGCCCTCGGCGTCGGTGCGGTAGTTCCCGTCGACCAGCACGGCGACCGAGAGGCGTTCGATCACGCCGGCTTCCCGCACTTCGGTGCGGACCTGCTGGGAAATCTCGAAGTTCGTCGTCTCCTCGGTCACCGATTCCTTGTTCGAGGTTTGCTCGGTCGCGCCGGCGCCGATGTCCTGTCCGGGCAGGTTGTTTGCTACGGTCACAGCGTCCTGGGCATTGCCTTCATTGGTGCTCGATGTCTCCTCGCGCAGCTGGGTCGAGCGCACGACCTGGCCGTCGGGATCGTAGGTCTCGCTCTGGGTGGTGACGCGGTCGTGCTGAATCTCGACGGCGACCTCGGCGCGCACGCGCCCGGCGCCAATTGTTTGCTCCAGCAGGGATTCGACGGCGTGTTTTATGCGGCGCTCATGGCCGAGGCGCAGTTCCTGCAGCGCGCTGGGCGCGCTCAGCGGGTCTTCGCCACCGTCCAGGGAGCGCGAAAGCAGATTGCCGCGGCTGTCGACCACGGAGACGCGGCCCGGGTCTAGGTTGGGCACCGCGGCGGCGACGAGGTTCTGGATCGCGGAGACACGGTCGCGGCCGAGATTGCCGCGCATCTTCAGGACGATGGACGCGCTGGGCTGGCGATCCTCGCGCTGGAAGACCTCGCGCTTGGGCAGCACCAGATGGACGCGCGCCGCATCGACGCGGTCGAGGGAGCCGATCGTGCGCGAGAGCTCGCCTTCCAGCGCGCGCAGCAGATTGACGTTCTGCACGAAGTTCGTGGTGCCCAGCGAGTCGGTCTTGTCGAAGATTTCGTAGCCAACGGAGCCGCCGAGCGGCAGGCCCTCCTCGGCGGCGGCCATGCGCTGGCGGGCGACCTGATCGCGGGGCACGTAGATCTCGCCGCCATTGCCACGGATTTCGTAGGGGATCTCCCGCGATTCCAGCATGGCGACGATGTTGGCCGCGTCCGCCGGCGCCAGTTCCTTGTAGAGCAGCGCCATGTCGGGCTTGGCGACGCGGCTGGCCAGGAAGACGAAGAAGACGATGACGGACAAGGTGACGCCGGCGATGAGAACCAGCCGGGTCAGTCCCAGATTCTTGATGATGTCGGGCAAGGCCGGCTCCGTCTTCGGGTCAATTGCGGTCTTCGCCAGGGGCGACGCAGCCGACGATAGGGGAGCCGTCGTAAATCAGCGGTTAACGCTGGGCAGGTTTTGCCGGGTGATGGGAATATTTTTCCGGTCGGGAGTCCGGGGGCGGCGTTCTGCGCGCGCGCCGGTTATCTATGGATCAATCAGACAGTATCAATCGCCCGCAGCCGCGGAGGCGCGGTAATCCTGGAGACGTGTGGTCCTGAGGCCGCGGACGCCATGGCGTTCGACGGCGCGCTGCCAGGAAAGAAACTCCTCCACCGACAGCGTATAGCGCTGGCAGGCCTCCTCGAGGGTCAGCAGGCCGCCGCGAACTGCGGCGACGACCTCGGCCTTTCTGCGCGCCACCCATCGGCGCGTATTGGGGCTGGGCAGGTCGTCGACCGTCAGCGGCGTTCCGTCCGGACCAATGACGCTTGCCTTTGGACGGGGGCTATCCGGCATTTTTCGGCTTCCTCTCTTGTTCCGACCAGGGAAAGCTACCGCGCTGCCTTTAACATTCCTCTAAATCAGATGGTTAACGGACCGAGCGGTTCCCGGTCCGTCGCCGTCAGCGCTTCAGCCGGACCAGTTCCTCCAGCATCTCGTCGACGGAGGTGATGATCTTGCCGTTGGCCGAGAAGGCGCGCTGGGTCTGGATCATGTTGGTGAACTCCTCGGCCAGGTCGACGGTCGAGGATTCGAGCGAGGAAGGCGCAATGAAGCCCGCGCCGCCGACGCCGGCCACGTTGAGGCTGAAATTGCCGGAGTCGTTGTTCTGCTGGAAGGCGTTGCCGTTGACCGAGCTCAGGCCCGAATTGTTCGTGAAGGTGGCGATCGGAAGCTGGAACGCCTTCTGGCGGGTGCCGTTGTCGAAGAAGGCGGTGACGATGCCGTTCTCGTCGATCTCCACGCCGGTCAGGGAGCCGAAGACGGCGCCGTTGATGCTGTTGGAGATGATCTGGGAGATGCCGTTGAACTGGGTCATGCCGTCCGTGGCGCCGTCGCTGCCGAAGTCGACCGCCACCGTGGAGTTGTCGACGCCCAGGCTGGCGTCCCAGGTGATGTTCAGGTTCTGCAGCGCCGCGCTGGTGCTGGTCAGATCCAGCGTGCCGTCGGTGTTGAAGGCCATGGTGCCCGACGAAATCAGGCCGTTCGGATGGGTTGCCGCGTCGACCTGTGCGGCGGGCTCGACATAGATTTCGGTCAGCCACTGGTTTGCCGTCGCCGACTTGAGGAACCCGATGGTCAGGCTGCGGGTGCCGCCCTGGCTGTCGAACAGCTGCAGCGTGGTCTCGAAGTCCGGATCGAAGGTGCCCGCGGCCATGTCGCCGGCGGCATAGGCGCCGATGCCGGCGTTCACCGTCTGCGTCGACTGCAGGTTGGCCTGCAGGGAGATCGCATCGGTTGCGGTGGCGCTGCCGGTGATGGAGTTGACGTTCACGGTCTGCGTGACGTCCAGCACGGTGCGGTTGGTGGGGATGTCGCCGTTGGCGTCGATCGGCCAGCCGCGCAGGTAGTGACCCGCCGAGTTGCGCAGATTGCCGTTCTGGTCGGGACTGAACTGCCCGGCGCGCGTGAACAGAAACTCGCCGGTGGCGTCGTCGGGCGTGGTGTTGACGACGAAGAAGCCGTTGCCGCTGATGGCGATGTCCGTCGCGGACGTGCTCTGCTGCAACAGGCCCTGGGAGTTGTTGAGATTGATCGGCTGGGCCTGCACGCCGCCGGCGTTGAAGCCGCGGCTGGCGGTGCCGGCCTGGCCCACCAGGGTGGTGAAGGCAGCCCGCGTGGACTTGAAGCCCACGGTGTTGACGTTGGCGATGTTGTTGGCGATGGAACTCATCGCCTGGCTCTGGGCGTTGAGCCCGGAGACGCCGGAGAACATGGCTCCAAGGATACTCATCTGCGTGGCCTCATTTCACGAATGCGTCCGGCATTGTGCCCTGGACGTGCCGCCGACCTACTTCGGCGACGAATGGGTTGTCGTCTCGGTCTAGTCTTCGCTGGTCACCGCGGAGACAGCGGTGACATCCGACAGGGGCAGGATGGCGCCGTTGACGGTGAGCTGGGCGACGCCATCGACGACTTCGACGCCGTCGACAATGCCGCCGGCGCGAATGGTGGCGGGGATCTTCGTGCCTTCGCCATCGACGGCCGAGATCGAGATCCGGTAGACGCCGTCGGGCATGGTGTTGCCGAGGTCGTCCCGGCCGTCCCAGTCGAAGCTGTTCAGACCCGCTTCTCCGCTGGCCTGGACGGCGCGGATCGGGCGGTTCTGGCTGTTCGAAATCAGGATCGAGACGTTCTCGGCTTCCTCGTCCAGTTCGTAGCGCCAGGTGGCGCCGCCATCGGTCAGCCGCGCGCGGTCGCTGACGCCTTCGACGGACTTGCCGATATAGTCGACCAGGGCCCCGTGCTGGTTGGCCAGCGACAGCGAAACCAGGGATTCGAGGTTGTCGTTGGTGGCGATCTGCTGCTCGACCTGGGAGAACTGGACGAGCTGTTGCGTGAACTGCTCCGACTTCAGCGGTTCCAGCGGATCCTGATTCTTGAGCTGGCTGGTCAGCAGGGTGAGGAAGGTGTCGAAGTCCTCCGACAGCTTCCGCCCGGCGACGCCGCTGGCGTTGTTCTGCAGGGTGGGAAGACCCAGTGCGGAAAGATCCATGTGCGGCTCCTAGACTGAAAGGTCGATGCCGAGCCCGTCGAGCGACAGGCGCTGGCGGCCGGCGGAAGTCAGGATGGTGTCGGGGACGATCCGCTCGCCCGGCTTCTCGCCGGCCGGTCCGTCGCCCTTCTCCCCGCCGCCCTCACGGTCGCGGCGGTCCTGGAAGGTGAAGCTGTCACGGTCGGTGTCGAAGCCGGCGTCGGCCAGCGCTTTCTCGAGCTGGTTCACGTCGCGGCGGAGCTGTTCCAGCGTCTCGGCGCGCTCGGCGCTGACCACAGCCATGATCCGGCCGTCATGCCCCAGTTCCAGCTTGACCTCGACCCGGCCGAGCTCGGCCGGGTGAAGCTGGATGTCGATTTTGTCTGCGCCCTCGCGCGCACCGCGCACGATGGAGACAGAGAGCTGCTGGGCCGCTGGGGCGGCGTTCTGCGGCATCTGCGGCTGCAGGTGAGCCTGGAAAGTCTGTGCCGTCTGGCTGCTCTGGACCGTCGGCTGCGCGCTCTGTTGGGGCAGCGCCGTCTGGATCGGCTGTTCCGGCTGCGGCGCCGTCTGCTGGAACGCAGCCGGGTCGGCAAAGGCGAAGCCGCGCGGCATCTGACTGTCCATGGCCTGGATAATGGTGGAGTGGGAAGCCGCGCCGGCGCCAGCGCCGCCCGTGCCCGATTGCAGCGCCTGCAGGTTCGGCGACGCCGAGGCCGCGGCGGCCGCGTTGGCGAGGGCGTTCTTCGCAACGTTCGCGGAGATCGAGGTCGCCTGCTTCAGGCCCGTCTTGCCATTGAGAGGTTTGATGATGGCGAGGATGTCCGGTTCGGCCTCGGACAGTTCGCCCTCCGGCAGGGCCGAGGCCGGCGCCTCACCCTGCACGGTCTTCTGAGCCGCTGCGGCGATCGCCTGCGCAGCGGCGTTCGGCGCGGCTGCGGCGCCGGAAGCGGATGCACCGCCGCCACCGCCGCCGCCCGGCTGCGCGGGCGTGGCTGCAGCGCCCGCCGAGGTGATGGCCGTACCCTGACCGGCGGCCGCCGCGGCAGCGGCGATGGCGGTATCCCTGGCGGAGACGGTCTGTTTGACGTTCTCGGCCGGCTGTGCGCCCGGAACCTGGCCGTCCTCGCCGCGGTTCTCGGCGGCCGCCTCCTTGTCGGTGATGCCCCCGGCGCGAGGCGGTTCGTGCGTCCCGGCGGACCCGTCGGAGCTCTTCGGTGGTGCGCCTGTGTCGTTCGGGCGGCCGGCGCGCTCGGCGGGCCGGCGGTCGTCCTGCCGGGCGCGCTCGAGCGAGTCGGCGAAGGCAGGGCGGGTTTCTTCTCGCTCGCGCGTCCTGCTGTAAGCGTCGCGCACCGCGGCCCTGTCGGCGGCGTAGCTTCTGTCGAAGGCGAGAATGTCCGAAGCGGCTGGCATGTTCATCGTCCGAAAATGAAAATCGTCGGACATCCATCAGCAAGGTCGGTGCCACGCCGCCTCATGAGAAATGGCACGGATTTTCAGTATGTTGGGGGCGGTGAATTTTCTCGTCCATGCGGTGGTCATGGCCCCGCGGCAATTCCTGCCGGGCCAATTCCGCCGCCGGGACGGTTGAGAGAAACCTGGCGGGTTGCCTAGAACTTCTCGGTTGCGGGTGTCTGGCTGGCGGGCATCAGATAGCGCCGCAAGCGCCTGGAGGGACATCGTGCTGAGGCTTTACGACAACCTGGATTCCGGAAATGGCTACAAGGTCCGGCTGCTGCTCTCGTGGCTGGAAATTCCGTTCGAGCGCGTCGAGGTGGATACCTATGCCGGGGAGAGCCGGCGCCCGGAATTCCTCGCCCGGTCGCCGAACGGCAAGGTCCCGGTGCTGGATCTGGGAGATGGCGATTGCCTGTGGGAATCGGGCGCGATCCTGTTCTACCTCGCCGATGGAACCGCCTTCCTGCCCGACGACAGGCGCGTCCGCGCCGAAGTGCTGAAGTGGATGTTCTTCGAACAGTACAGCCACGAACCCTATATCGCCGTGCTGCGTTCGTGGTCTCGCCACGGAGCGCTGACCGAAGAGCGGAAGCAGCAGTGGGCCGCTCGGGAAAGCGAGGGTTATCGCGCGCTCGATATCATGGAGGGGCAGCTGGAAAGGCGCGACTGGTTCGTCGGCGAGAAACCGACGATCGCCGACATAGCGCTGTTCGCCTACACTCATGTGGCCGATCAGGGCGGCTTCGACCTGGGACGTCATCCGGCGATCCGGCGCTGGATCGAGCGGGTCAGGTCGCTGCCGCGTTTCCGCCCGCTCGACCAGCCCTGACCCGGCCCGCGGGCGGTCAGCCGTCGCCCAGCATCCGCCGCAGATAGCTGCGCCGGCCGGCGCGCTTGCGTTCCCGGTTCCGGTCCGCGTCCTCGCGCTCGTCCAGCGCATCCTCGAAATAGTCCACAATAACACGGTAGACGCGGCGTCTCGGGCGCGAGACATCGTCCAGCAGGCCCTCGACCGTGAGCCGGTCGATCAGGGCCTGGACGTAGCGGGGGTCCTTGCGCCAGCCCAGGGCCAGGACGGATTTCAGGCGTGCGAAATCCGCTTCGACGCTCTCTTCCATCGCGTTGCGGGCGTCGAGAGCGCCGTCTTCGTCGGCCATGGGTTCAGGTCTTTCTGCCGAAGACGGAATCGACGGTCGGCTCCTCTTCGTCATCCTTCTCTTCGTCGTCGCCCTTGCCGCGGTTCAGGCCGAAGGCGGCGGCCATTTCGGCCGCATCGGCCGTCAGGCGGTTGCGCGGGTCGAGTATGGCCTCGGCCTCGACGGGTTCGCCACTCTCGGCCAGCGCCTTGCGGCGGCGCTCGACGGCCTTCTCGACCGCCTTGGCGAGTTCGGTCTGGGTGCAGATGCCCAGGCTCACGGGATCCGTCGGCTTGATCTGCTGGATGTTCCAGTGAGTCCGGTCGCGGATCTTGTTGATGGTGTCCTTGGTGGTCCCCAGCAGTCGCTGGATCTGGGCGTCCGTGAGTTCAGGATGATGGCGCAGGATCCAGGCGATCGCGGCCGGGCGGTCCTGGCGCTTCGAGACCGGCGTGTAGCGTGCGCCGCGAGTCTTGCGTTCCGGCGGCAGCGCCGTTTCCTTCAGTTGCAGGGTTGCTTTCTCGTCCTGCTCGCAACGCTCGATTTCCGCGCGTGTGAGCTGGCTGTTGGCGACCGGATCCAGCCCGACGATGTTCTGGGCGACCTCACCGTCGGCGATGCCCTGCACCTCGAGCGTATGCATGCCGCAGAACTCCGCGATCTGCTTGAAGCTCAGGGTCGTGTTGTCAACCAGCCATACGGCTGTGGCCTTCGGCATCAATGGCAATGCCAATGTCGTCTCCTGATGATGCTGAGTGGAGTTGGTCAAGCGCATTATACGTTTCTGCGCGATCACGCAAGTTGTCAGACCTCGAGCATGATCTTTCCTATGTGGGTGCTCGCCTCCATTTTTTCATGGGCCTTCGCAGCCTCTGCGATCGGCAGGACGGTGTCGATCACCGGCGCGACCGCGCCGGAGGCCAGCAGCGGCAGCACGTGCTCGGCCAGCGCCTCGGCGATCTCCGCCTTCTGCTGAACCGAACGCGGACGGAGTGTCGACCCGGTCAGCGTCAGGCGCTTCAGCATCATCGGCGTGAAGTCGAACTCGACCTTCGGGGTGTCGAGGAAGGCGATCTGGACCAGCCGGCCCTCGACGGCGAGGGCCTTGACGTTGCGGCGGAAATAGTCGCCGCCGACCATGTCGAGGATCAGGTTGACGCCGTCGCCGCCGGTCAGTTCCTTCACCACCTCCACGAAGTCCTCTTCGCGGTAGTTGATCGCCCGCTCCGCGCCCAGTTTCACGCAGGCGTCGCACTTCTCCGCCGAGCCGGCGGTGGCGAAGACGCGCGCGCCGAAGCGCTTGGCGAGCTGGATCGCCGTGGTGCCGATGCCGCTGGAGCCCCCGTGAACGAGGAAGCTTTCGCCGCCCTGCAGACGTCCGCGGTCGAAGACGTTGGTCCAGACGGTGAAGAAGGTTTCCGGCACCGCCGCGGCCTTCACCATGTCATAGCCATCGGGGACGGGCAGACACTGCGGCGCGGGCGCGGCGCAGTATTCGGCATAGCCGCCGCCGGCAACCAGGGCCATGACCCGGTCGCCCTCCTTCCACTGGCTGACGCCGGCGCCCCTGGCGACGATTTCGCCCGCGACCTCCAGGCCGGGCAGGTCGGAGGCGCCGGGAGGCGGGGGATAGCCGCCGGCGCGCTGGATGCAGTCGGGGCGGTTGACGCCCGCGGCCGCGACCCGGATCAGCACCTCGTCATGGGCGGGCCGGGGCACCGGCCGCCGAACCTGCCTCAGCACGTCCGGCCCGCCTGGGCCCGTGATCTCGATCGCATTCATTTCGTCCGGCAACGAGGCCATGGCCTTCCCCTTTTTTGGTCGCGAAGCTCTTTCGATCTATTGTTGTGGCCGCATGGGAGCAAGTGAGGATTGACCATGACGGACGATGAAGAACGCGCCAGGGACACTTTCTTTGCCGCGCGGGACCTCGACGACGTCTCGGTGGAGGAGCTTCAGGAACGGATCGCGGCGCTGCATGCCGAGATCGCCCGCCTGGAAGCGGCCGTCGAGCGGAAGAAATCGGTGCTCAACGCCGCCGACTCGGTATTCAAGCGCTGAGGCTTCGGCGCCCGCCTCCGGTCGGCCCCGGCTTCATGTCGGCGACGCCCAGGATCATGTCGACATTCCTGCCGTCGGCCGCCAGCGGCAGCATCAGACGGTCGAACAGGAACGCGCTGCCGCCGAAGATCGCCGGTTCGCCGAGCGTGGCCATGGGACGGTGCGTCTCCACGACGCCGTGCACCAGGTCGATGAACCGGAAGCGGCTTTCCCCGCAGACCGGATCGTCCAGATACCTGCCCGTGGCGTCGCCGCCCGACCATTCCGCCACCCGCGTGCCGATCAGGCGGTAGCGGTATCGGCCCGCCTCCGGCGCATCGATCAGGAACAGGTGCCCCAGTATGTCGGTCAGATCTTCGGGCCTGAGGTCCTGCCGGCCGGGCAACAGGCCGTCCGCCACGCCCGCCGCCCAGTAGTCATGGACGCGGCGCAAGGGGCCGGCCGGAAGCCGGACAGTGATATTCGTCTGCTGGTCGGCGTGATCGTTCATGATCCTGCATCGCCTCCAATGCCGACGGCTCGTGTCGCGCCGGCGTCCGGGATCCCGATCCTGACCCGTTTCATGCGGTTCAGACAACGGACGCGTCCCGAATAGTGCAACTGACGGTCGTTTTCGAGGAAAAATGCAAGCGTGATTCAGCTTTGGTTAACTTCCCGCCCTCATGATGGGTATCGAGGACAAGACAGCTTCCTCACCCTCCCTGTCGAACTCGGCCGCTCCCAGCTCCCTCCCCAAAGGGAGCGGCCGAATCCGACTCGCTCCTTACTGGCAAGTACTTGATGGTACTGTAGCGTGTCAAAATACGTCGAGCGGTATGCTTGACGGTCCATTTTCGAGCCGCCTTAATTCACCCGCGGAGCCGAGTTTGACAGGGAACGGCTAACCACAAAGGGCGGAATAGAAGCCCGAGGGAGATCTCCGTGAAAGGCCGCGACCCGGGCACCGGGCGCGGTTTTTCTTTTTCGTCTTGCCCAAGACTGGTATCGATCTTTCCGCCGCCACGACGGCATGGGGAGATGCGATGAAACCGAAATATCCGAAGCCGGCGACGCTGGGCCTGCACGCGGGCCAGCACCCGGACCCGGCCACCGGCGCCCGCGCCGTACCGATCTACCAGTCCACTTCCTACGTCTTCGACGACGCCGACCATGCGGCCGCGCTGTTCAACATGGAAACGCCCGGCCATATCTACTCGCGCATTTCCAATCCCACCGTTGCGGTCCTCGAGGAGCGACTGGCGGCGCTGGAAGGCGGCGTCGGCGCGGTCTGCACGGCATCGGGACAGGCGGCGCTGTTCCTGGCGGTCTCGACGCTGATGGGCCAGGGCGGGCACATCGTCAGTTCCGCCTCGATCTACGGCGGCAGCCACAACATGTTCCATCACACGCTGCCGCGCTTCGGCATCACCACCACCTTCGTGGACCCCCGCGACACCGAAGGCTTCGCGAAGGCCATCCGGCCCGAGACCCGTCTGGTGTTCGGCGAGACGCTGGGCAATCCAGGCCTCGAGATCATGGATATTCCGGCGGTGGCGCGCATCGCGCACGACCACGGGCTGCCGCTGATGATCGACAACACCTTCGCCACGCCCCATCTGTTCCGGCCCGTCGAGCACGGCGCCGACATCGTCATGCACTCGGTGACGAAGTTCCTGGGCGGACATGGCATCGCCATCGGCGGGGCCATGGTCGACGGCGGAACCTTCGACTGGGCGGCGTCGGGGAAGTTTCCGACGCTCACCGAACCCTATGAGGGCTATCACGGCCTGAACTTCTGGGAGGAGTACGGGCCGGCGGCGCTGTGCATGCGGGCCCGCGCCGAAGGCCTGCGCGACTTCGGCGCCTGCATGTCGCCGCAGAACGCCTTCTACCTGCTGCAGGGTGTCGAGACCCTGCACGTGCGCATGCCGCGCCATGTCGAGAACGCCCGCCGGCTGGCCGCCTTCCTGGAAGGCCACGAAGCGGTCGGCTGGGTCGCCTATCCGGACCTGGAGAGCCATCCCGACCACGAACGGGCGAAGGCATTGCTGCCCGACGGCGCCGGCGCGATCTTCAGCTTCGGCGTCAATGGCGGCCGCGAGGCCGGCCGTGCGTTCATCGAGAACCTGAAGGTCTTCTCCCACCTCGCCAATGTCGGCGACGCCAAGTCGCTGGTGATCCACCCGGCGTCCACCACCCACCAGCAGATGGACGCCGAGGCGCTGAAGGCGGCCGGCGTCGGCGAGGATCTGGTGCGTCTCTCGGTCGGGCTGGAAGATGCGGACGACCTGATCGACGATCTGAAATCGGCCCTGCGCGCCAGCCAGCGCGTGCTCAAGGCGGCGGCGGAGTAGGGGCGATGGAATTCACGATCGACGGCAACAAGGTCTTCGCCCACACCGGCGGCAGGGCCTTCGACCCGAAAGGCGACGTCGTGGTGCTGATCCACGGCGCGGCCATGAACCATCTGGCCTGGGCGCTGCAGACGCGCTGGCTCGCCCATCACGGCCATTCGGTGCTGGCGGTGGACCTGCCGGGCTGCGGCCGATCCGAGGGCGAACTGCCCGACAGCATCGAGGAATGCGGGCGCTGGCTGCATCGGCTTCTGGATGAACTCGGCGTGGGGAAGGCCAGGCTGATCGGCCATTCCATGGGCGCGCTGATCGCCATGGAGGCCGCCGGCCAGCAACCGGAAAGGATCAGGGCGCTGGGTTTGCTGGGCTTCTGCTATCCGCTTGCGGTCAACGAGGCCTTTCTCGACGCGGCGAAGAACGATTTGCCGCTCGCCATCGGCCTGATGAACGACTGGGCACACGGCCCCCGCGCCCATTTCGGCGGCTTCCAGGTCCCCGGCCTGTGGATGGTGGGCGCCGACACGCGCGTCATCGAACAGGCCCGGCCCGGCGTCCTGCACAAGTGCCTGGCCATCTGCTCGGCCTACAAGGGCGGCGAGAAGGCCGCCGCTGCGGTGGGCTGTCCCGCGACCGTCGTCCTCGGCCGGCAGGACCTGATGACGCCGCTCAAGGCCGGCCGCAAGACGGCGGCGATGATCGGCGGCGCCGCTGTCACCGAACTGGACGACTGCGGTCACATGATGATGTTCGAACAGCCGAAGGCGCTGCTGCGGGCGCTCGCGCCCGTTCTCGCCGCGTGAGCGCGGATTCCCTGCCGAAGGGCAGCGCCGGTTCCCTGAGCGCGCGTGGCGCCCGCTGGAACGCCGCCGGGGTGCTGTTCTTCTGCTTCGTCATCGGCATGACGGGGCGGGGACTGTTCGACAGCTTCGTCGTCATGCTGAGGCCGCTCGACCTCTCCCATTCGTGGAGCCGGGACGAACTGACGGCGATCTACGCCATCGCCATGACCTGCTGGGGACTCGGCGCCCCGCTGGCGGGTATCATCTTCGACCGGGCCGGGGCGCGGCCGGTCTATCTGCTCGGCATCGCCTGTTCCGCCGGCGGCCTGATGCTGGCGAGCACCGACTGGGGGCTGTGGAGCTTCTATCTCGGCCACGGGGTCGCCGTCGGCACGGCGACGGCGCTGCTCGGCACTGTCGTCCAGGCGGCGCTGGTCAGCCGCTGGTTCGACCGCAGCCGTTCGACCGCGCTCGGCCTTGTGCATTCCTCCATGGGCATCGGCGTGCTGCTGTTCTCGCCCATCACCCAGCTGCTGATCGACAGCTTCGGCTGGCAGGGCGCCTATCGGGGTCTGACCCTGATCGGCCTCGCCGTCATCGTCCCGATCGCGCTGTTCGCGCCGTGGGGGCGGTTCCGGGCGGGCCACCCGGAGATCGCCGCGGCCGCGGCGGCCCCGCGCGAGGGGCCGCGGCGTCCGAACTACCGCAGTCTCCGCGAAGCGCTCGGCGGCTGGCCGTTCTGGGCGCTGTCGTGGATCTACGGGATCACCGGCATGGGCATCTATGTGGCCATCACACAACTCGTCGACTATTTCCAGGTGCTGGGCGTGCCGGCGCTGGAGGCCGCGTCGATCTATGGCGTGGCCGGCGCGCTGGCGCCTGTCGGCATGGTCGCCTTCGGCGTCATCGCCGACCGGCTGGGCATGCTGCGCGCGGCGACGCTGTCCTACGGCCTCACCCTGGTTTCCTATGCCGGCTTCCTGGCCCTGCCGGAGATGTTCAGCGAGTTCGTACTCTACGGCTCGGCCGTCTGTCTCGGCCTGACACTGGGCAGCCGCGGACCCATGGTCTCCTCCATCGTCAGCCGCACTTTCCAGGGTCCGGCCTTCGGCCGCATCTACGGCGCGATCCTGGCCTTCGGCGGCGCCGGCGGCGGGCTCGGCGCCTGGCTGGGCGGCTTCATCCATGACGCGGCGGGCGGTCATGCCGCGCTGTTCTATGTCGGCGCCGTCGTCCTCGTGGCCGCCGGTTCGCCCTTCGTCTTTCTCTCACGCGCCGCGGCGCGCTAGACTCACACTTCGAACCTGGGGAGGCACCGAATGGATTTTCGACTGACCGATGAGCAGGAAGCGATCCGCGACGCCGTCGCGAAGATCTGCGAACGCTTCGACGACGCCTACTGGCTGGACCGCGACGAGACCGGCGAGTTCCCGCACGACTTCCACAAGGCCATGGCCGACGGCGGCTGGCTGGGCATCGCCATGCCCGAGGAATATGGCGGCGCGGGCCTCGGTGTCACCGAGGCGGCGATAATGATGCACACGGTGGCGAAGTCGTCGGGCGCGCAGAGCGCGGCGTCGGCCATCCACATCAACATCTTCGGCCCGCATCCGCTGGTCGTCGCCGGCAACGAGGACCAGAAGCGCGCGCATCTGCCGCCGCTGATCAAGGGCGAGCAGAAGACCTGCTTCGGCGTCACCGAGCCGGATGCCGGCCTCGACACCACCTCGATCAAGACCCGGGCGGAGAAGGACGGCAACGGCAACTACGTCGTCCACGGCCGCAAGATGTGGACGTCGACGGCGCAGGAAGCCGACAAGATCCTGCTGCTGGCCCGCACCACACCGAAGGAGGCGAGCAAGAAGTCCACCGACGGCATCTCGCTGTTCTACACCGACTTCAACCGCGACTACATCGAGGCCCGGGTGATCCCGAAGATGGGCCGCAAGTCGGTGGATTCGAACGCCGTCTTCATCGACGGCCTGCCGGTGCCCAAGGAAGACCTGATCGGCGAGGAGGGCAAGGGCTTCTACTACCTGCTCCACGGCCTCAATCCCGAGCGCGTGCTGGTCGGCATCGAGGCCGTCGGCATCGGCCAGAACGCGCTGGCGCGGGCCACCGAATACGCCAAGGACCGCGTCGTCTTCGGCCGGCCGATCGGCATGAACCAGTCGATCCAGCATCCGCTGGCGGTCAACTGGGCCGAGCTGGAGGCCGCCTACATGATGTGCATGCTGGCCGCCGATCGCTACGACCGCGGCGAGGATTGCGGCGGCGAAGCGAACGCGGCCAAGTACCTGGGCGCCGAGGCCGGCTTCAAGGCTGCGACCCAGGCGGTGATGACTCATGGCGGCATGGGCTATGCCAAGGAGTATCACGTCGAACGGCTGATGCGAGAAAGCATGATCGCGCGCATCGCGCCCGTCTCGATGCAGATGATCCTGAACTACATCGCCGAGCGGAAGCTCGGGCTGCCGAGAAGCTACTGACGCCATGGAGACGGAAAACAAGGGCCCGCTGGCGGGCTACCGCGTCGTCGACCTGACCCGCATCGTGCTGGGCCCGCTGGCCGGGCAGATGCTGGGCGACCTCGGCGCGGACGTGATCAAGGTGGAGGAGCCGGCCGGCGACCTGGCGCGCGCCATCGGCACAACGCGGCGAGACGGCATGGCCTCGTGCTTCCTCAACTGCAACCGCAACAAGCGTTCGCTCTGTCTGGACCTGAAGAAGCCCGAGGGGCTGGAAGCCTTCATGCGGCTGATCGAAACGGCGGACGTCTTCATGCATGCGCTCCGGCCCCAGGCGGTGCGCAAGCTGGGCATCGCCTACGAGGATCTGAAGGCGGTCAATCCGAACCTGATCTATGTCGGCGCCTACGGCTTTTCGGAGAAGGGCCCCTACGGTCACAAGACGGCCTTTGACGACATCATCCAGTCGGCCTCGGGCGGCGCGGCGATCCAGGGCTGGCTGCTGGACCAGCCGCGCTATGTCGGCTTCGTCCAGGCGGACAAGACCACCGGTCTGATGGCGGCCAACGCCGTGGTGACGGCGCTGCTGCACCGGGAGCGGACGGGCGAGGCGCAGTTCGTCGAGGTGCCCATGTTCGAGACCATGGTGCACATCAACCTGATCGAACATCTGGACGGGGCCACCTACGCCGACGCCACCGGTCCGACGGGCTACAGCCGACTGCGCACGCCGTGGCGCAAGCCCTATCCGTCCAGGGACGGCTGGGTGGCGATCCTGCCCTATGACGACCGGCAATGGCGGGTGGTGCTGGAGGCGGCGGGCCGTTCGGACCTGGCCGAGGATCCGATGTTCAACTCGTTCGCCGCGCGCCAGAAGAACGTCGACACGGTCTATTCGACGCTGGCAGAGCTGAGCAAGGCGCTGACCACGGATGAATGGCTGGCCGCCCTGGAGCCGCACGGCGTGCCGTGCTCCCGTGTCAACACGCCGGAAGATCTGCTGACCGACCGGCACCTGACGGATGTCGGATTCTGGGAGACATACGACCATCCGACCGAAGGGCCGCTGCGGACGATGAAATACCCGGTCAATTTCGAGAAGAGTCCCGCCAGCGTCCGCCGTCACACCCCTCATCTGGGCGAACAGACGCGCGAGGTGCTGGGGGAACTCGGCTACGACGAGGCGACCGTGGAAGCGATGCTGGCCGCCGGTGCGGCCATCGAGAAGAAGGAAAAGGCGATCTGATGCAACTCCTGGGACATGGATTCTACTATCAGGACTGGTCCGTCGGCTGGAAGTTCAGGACGCTCACGCGTTCCATCACCGAAACCGACATCATGAACTTCGTCGGCGTCTCCGGCCTCACCGAGGAGCTGTTCACAAGCTACTGGTACCTGGAGGAACATACCGACTTCGCCGGCCGTCTGGCGCCGGGCGCCCTGGTCTTCTCGCTGGCCGAGGGCCTGGTGATCCCGTCGACCATCGCGCGTACCGGCCTCGCCTTCCTGAACTGCGAGATCGACGTCAAGGGGCCGTCCTTCGCCGGCGACACGCTGCACGTGGAAGGGGAAGTCACCGAGATCCGCCCGGCGAAGAAGGGCAACCGCGCCCTGGTTCGCACCGACAACAAGGTGGTCAACCAGAAGGGCGACGTGGTGCTGACCTACAATCCGCTCAGGATGATGCGGGGCCGGCCCGAGGAGGACTGAGCGTCCCCCGGAGCCTGGCGGCAAAAAAAGCCCGCATCGAAATTATGAGATTGACAATCATTCTCAATAAGACGATGTTGATCAGGCCTTGGCATGGCACTGACCGTCGTCCTGCGATCCCCAACACCCCAAGGGGCGGCGGTCCTCCCAAGCGGCCGGCGTGAAGGTTCTCGCGAATCGTCATGCCGGCCGCTCCTCCTTCCGGAAGCGGCCGGCACAGAACGAAAAAGGGCCCGCCTTGCGGACGGGCCCTTCCGCATCGGGCCCAGGCCCGACAGCTGTTGAGATCAGTTGTTCTGGGCGCGGGGAAAGCTGACTTCGACGCTCTTCTCCAGCTCCAGATCCCGGTACAGATCGTCCAGCGGCGGCGGTGCGCCGTTGCGGATCGCGTTCTCGCGGTTCTGGTAGTAGAGCGTGCGCACGGAGGCGTAGAGGTCGATCGCCGTATCCTCCAGCACCTCGAATTCCTCGATCACCTCGGAGCGCTTGTCGACCATGGCGGTGCCGGTGCGCGCGGCCGTCGGCACGAAACCGAATACGAGATTGAAGGGATCGGTCACCGAATCGACGACGAATCCCACCGTGTCGCGGCCCGTCGAGGGGCCGAAGACGGGCAGCATGATGTAGGCGCCGCTTTCGTAGCCCCAGACCGCCAGCGTCTGGCCGAAGTCTTCCTTGCGGCGGTGGAAATTGCCGGCCGTGGTGACGTCGAACAGGCCGCCGATGCCGACGGTGGAGTTGATCATGAAACGCATGAAGGTGTTCCACGCCGCTTCGCCGTCACCCTGGAGGATGTTGTTGATCAGCGTGCGCGGTTCCGTCAGGTTTTCCAGTGCGTTGGACACGCCAAGGCGCAGCGGCTCCGGCGCCACGGTGCGATAGCCGCGGGCGACGGGCCGCATCACGGCGCGGTCGAGGCCCATGTTGAAGTCGAAGATTTCGCGGTTGGTCTGCTCGTAGGGATCGGCGGGCGCATCGGCTGCTGCTGCAGCCGACGTCAACATCATCCCGCCCAAGGCCAGGACGGCCAGGTTCCTGCTGATCCCCATCTCAGAACTCCTTGCCCGAATGCCGATCGAAATTGCCGCGTATTCGCGATCTTTACAACAGAAGCCTTGCCAAAGTGTGATCGCGGCCTGTTCGCGGCTGCGATTGTGACTTATGCATTGTGGCGGGATGGAGAACGCGGGGAGGCATCATCATGTCCTACAGGTCGATATATCGGCCTGGCCTGTTCGAGGGCCGGGCCGTCATCGTGACCGGCGGCGGGTCCGGTATCGGGCGCTGCAACGCCCATGAACTGGCGTCGCTGGGCGCGGCGGTGGCGTTGGTTGGCCGGCGCCTCGAGCGCCTCGAGGCCGTGGCTCAGGAGATAGAGGAGGACGGCGGCCGGGCGATATGCCACGCCTGCGATCTGCGCGACGAGGAAGCGGTCCGGGCGATGGTGGCCGACGTCATCGAGCGGCTGGGTCGGATCGACGGGCTGGTCAACAATGCCGGCGGGCAGTTCACGTCGCCGGCCGAGAACATGAGCCAGAAGGGCTTCGAGACGGTGATTCGCAACAATCTCGTCTCGGGATTCGTGGTCGCCCGGGAGTGCTTCACCCAGTGGATGAAGGCGAATGGCGGTTCCGTCGTGAACATCGTCGCCGATCCGATCGGCGGCATGCCGGCCATGGTGCACTCGGCCGGCGCGCGGGCCGGCATGATGTCGGTGACCGAGACCCTGGCGGTCGAATGGGCCAATCACGGCGTCCGCGTGAACTCCGTCGCGCCGGGCTATATCGCGTCCTCGGGGATGAACGCCTACACGCCCGAGATGCAGGCGAAGTTCACCGAAGGGCTGAAGAAGATGCCCTTCAAGCGCATGGGCACGGAATCCGAGGTCTCCTCGGTGATCACATTCCTGCTGTCGGAGGGGGCGTCCTACGTCTCCGGCGCCTGCTACTACGTCCACGGCGCCAGCCAGTCGATCCGCCAGGACTGGGACATACCCGACCATACCAGGGCGAAACCCTATCAGGGCTTCCATCGCTATAATGGCCCGGTCGCGTTCTGGGGCGACTATGGCGGCAATGGTCAGGGGGAGGACTGAGGCATGAAGTTCGGCATCTTCTACGAGCACCAGATCCCGCGGCCCTGGGACGAGCGGAGCGAGCACCGCATCCTGAACGAATCGCTGGAGCAGATCGAACTGGCCGACCGGCTGGGCTTCGACGCCGCCTGGGTGGTCGAGCATCACTTCCTGGAGGAGTATTCGCACTCCTCGGCGCCGGAGGTCTTCCTCGGCGCGGCCAGCCAGCGCACGAAGAACATCCGCCTGGGCCACGGTATCGTCCAGATCACCACCAACCAGCCGCATCGCGTGGCCGAGAAGGTGGGCACGCTGGACCTGCTGTCGAACGGGCGTGTCGAGCTGGGCTTTGGCGAGGGCGCAGGCCCCGCGGAACTGCACCCCTTCGGCGTCAAGGTCCGCACCAAGCGGGAGCGCTGGGAGGAAGCGGTCCAGGCCATCGTGCCCATGTTCACGAAGACGGACTGGGAATTCCACGGCGAGCATTTCGATTTCCCCGCCCGCAACGTGGTGCCGAAGCCGCTGCAGAAACCGCATCCGCCGCTCTGGGTCGCCTGCTCCAACATCAAGACCATTGCCAAGGCCGGCGAGTGGGGCATGGGGGCGCTGGGCTTCAGCTTCATCTCGGCGGAGGCCGCGCGGGCCTGGGTGCATCGCTACTACAATTGTCTGCTGCGCCGCCGCCAGCCGCTGACCGACTATCCGCTCAACCCGAACATCGCCATCGCCAACGGCTTCTTCTGCGCCGAGACGGACGAGGAGGCGATCGAGAAGGCGTCGGGGTGGACGTTCTTCATCTTCGCGTTGTCCTATTACGGCAGGAAGGGCGTCGACGCGCCGGGCAAGAGCGACCTCTGGGCCGCCTACCAGGACTGGCGCCATTCCGAAAAGGCGCAGAAGGCTGTCGAGACGGCGCTGATCGGCAGCCCGGAGACGCTGCGGAAGAAGCTGCGCATGTTCGCCGACGCCCATGTCGACCAGTGCATTCTGGTGGCCCAGGCCGGCCGCACCAGCCACGAGGATATCTGCAAGAGCTACCGCCTGTTCGCGGAGGAAGTCATGCCGGAGTTCCATGGCGAGGAAGCCGCGCATCAGGCCTGGAAGCGGAGCGTCCTCGACGGCGAGACGGTGCTCGAGGAGCTCGATACCGAGGATTTCGACCTCTACAGCCACCAGAACGAGGACATTGTCCGCCTGACGCCCGAAGAGCTCAAGGCGATGATGGCGGAGAAGGAAAAGCAGGCCGCCCCGGGGGACTGACACTCCGCAGGCGACTAGCTGTCGGCCTCCACCAGCCGCCGGAAGGCGCGGATGTCGTCGACGAACAGCGCCGGTTCCTCCATGGCGGCGAAATGGCCGCCGGCCGGCATGTCGGTCCAGTGCACGACGTTGGCGACCCGCTCGACCCACTGGCGCGGCGGGGTGGCGAAGATGTCGCCCGGGAAGTGCGCGACCCCGGTCGGAACCTCGATCTTCCGGCCCGGCGGCGCGATGAAATTGTCGCTCTCGATGATCGAGCGGTACATCCAGGCCGACGTGTTGATCGTCGCCGTGAACCAGTACAGCGCGATGTTCGCCAGCAGCCGGTCCTTGGAGAACCGGCTCTCGATATCGCCGCCCGTATCGCCCCAGCGGTGGAACTTCTCGGCGATCCAGGCCGCCAGGCCCGCCGGTGAGTCGGTCAGCCCGTAGGCCAGGGTCTGGGACTTCGTGGACTGGATCGCCTGATAGGCAGTTTCGGTCGCCATCAGTTGCCTGCGCCGCCCCGTCCAGGCTTTCTCCTCGGCGTCATAGGGGCGGCTGTCGTCCCGCGCCGGGCGCAGGATCCACATGTTCTGATGGATGGCCTTGCAGACATCGGCGTGGTTCAGGCCGAGCCAGGACGTCACCAGGCAGCCCCAGTCGCCGCCCTGCGCGATGAAGCCCTGATACCCCAGGACGTCGACCATCAGCCCGCGCCAGAGCCGCGCCGTCTCGCGGCAGTCGATCGCCTTCGGCGGCGCGCCCGAGAAGCCGTAACCCGGCAGGCTGGGGACGATCACGTCGAAGCCGTCCTCCGCATCGCCGCCGAAGCGTTCGGGATGGGCCAGCGGCTCGATCACCTCCAGGAACTCGACGATCGAACCCGGCCAGCCATGGGTCAGGATCAGCGGCGTCGGCTGCGCGCCCGAGCCCTTCTCCAGGATGAAATGGATGTCGATGCCGTCGACGTCGGCGGTGAAGTTGTCGAAGCCGTTGATCCGGGCCTCGACCGCGCGCCAGTCGAAGGCGTCGCGCCAGTGGGCGCAGAGCTCCCGGACATAGGCCATGCTGGCGCCGTAGTTCCAGCCCGCGTCCGCCGGTTCCTCCCTGGGCCAGCGCGTCGCGTCCAGCCGTGCGTTCAGGTCGGCGATCTCCGTATCGCCGACATGGACTTCGAACGCTTTCATTTCACTCTCCCCTGCCCGTGATCATCCGGTCCGCCGTCCGGGCCCCGGCCTTCATCGGCGTCCGGTCCGCAGAAGTCTGATGGCCTGAAGCGTCAGGTAGATCATGAGCACCGCCAGACAGACAATGGCCCAGACCGTGCCCAGGCCGATCAGGACCGGCTTTTCGTCGCTGCAGAGGATCGCGCTTGGCCGCGCTGCGCAGGATTCTGCGAAATCCAGCATCCTCATGCCCGGCGCCGCCAGGACAGCGGCCACCGAAACGGCGGCGAAGGCGAGGCTCCGGCCGCTGTACAGAAAGGCGACCTGGATCAGGGCCAGCACGTTGTAGCTGATGAAGAAAGCGCCGAGGAGCATGAGGTCGAATGCCCCGAATTTCAGACTGCTCTGTGCTTCTTCCATCCGCCGGGGCTCTCCGCCATCATGGGCCGAACGACCACAGGGAGGATGATATGGCGTTCGCGGAAATTCTATACCAGAAGGACGGCCCGGTCCTGACCGTCACGCTCAACCGGCCGGATGCGCTGAACGCCTGGACCCGGCAGATGGAAGCGGAGGTCCGCGAGGCCATGATCGAGGCGTCGAAGGACGACGGCGTGCGCGCCATCGTGCTGACCGGCGCCGGACGCGGCTTCTGCGCCGGGGCGGACATGAACCTGCTGGGCGACATCCAGGACGAGAGTTCGGCCATGCGGGGGCGGCTGCAGAGCGTCTCGGCGGTCGACAACGCCATTCCCGGCGGCCTGAACCCCGGGCGCGACTATTCCATGCGCTACGCCTATTTCCCCACCGTGCCGAAGCCGATCCTGGCGGCGGTCAACGGGCCCTGCGCCGGGCTGGGCATGATCATGGCGCTCTACTGCGACATGCGCTTCGCCGCCCGGTCGGCCGTCTTCACCACCGCCTTTTCCCGCCGCGGCCTGATCGCCGAGCACGGCATCTCCTGGATGCTGCCGGCGCTTGTCGGGCATGCCAACGCGCTCGACCTGCTGCTGTCGGCGCGCAAGGTGACGTCGGAGGAGGCGCGGCAGATGGGGCTGGTGAACCGGGTCATCGAGGACGAGCGTTTCATCGACGAGACCCGCGCCTACGCCGAGGAACTGGCGACCATGGTCTCGCCGCGGTCCATCCGCGTGATGAAGCAGCAGGTCTACCAGGCCCTGCACCAGTCGCTGGAGAGCGCGATCCTGACGGCGAATTCCGAGATGCCGGCGAGTTTCGATTCGGCGGACTTCAAGGAAGGCGTCGCGCACTTCGTGGAGAAGCGGGCGCCCAACTTTCCCGGGCGTTAGAGCCGGCTGAAATCGCGCCGGAAACCCGCGAAAATGTGATGCGTGCTGCTGCGTCGGGGCGATGTTATAGTGAAGCTCGCACGTTGGATGAGCCGGCGTGTCATCTATCCTCGGGTGTGCGTATGAGGGGGGTGGACTCGGTTGCGGACCTCAGGGGCCGGCCGCCGGGTCATCCGTTGCGCAGGGGCGGAGCGGTGTCATGACGAGACAATTCCACAGGACGACCTTCGGCGAGGAGGCCCCCCAGGGACAGTTCGCCGAGGTGCTCAACGCGGCGGGCCAGAATGCGCTGGTGATCGATCACGGCGCGCTGCTGCTCACCGCCGACTTCGTGCGCGCCGGTTCCGACCTGATCCTTCAGGGCAAGGACGGCACGAAGATCCTGATCGTCGACTTTTTCGGCACAGAGACGCCGCCCGACCTATACACGCTCAACGGCGCGCAGATCGCCGGCCACCTGGCCGAGCTGCTCGCCGGGCCCAGGGCGGGCGGTCTGGCGCAGCTCGGCGCCGGTCTCGGCAATCCCATCGGCGTGGTGGAAGCGGTCGATGGCGTGGTCGTCGCCACCCGCACCGATGGCAGCCGCGTCGAGCTGTCCGCAGGCGATCCGGTCTATCAGGACGACGTGATCGAGACTGCCGCGGGTGGCGCCTGCGGCCTGCGTTTCAATGACGACACCACCTTCTCGATCGGCCAGGACGCCCGCATGGTCATCGACGATTTCGTCTATGATCCGAGCGCCGGCACCGGCAGCGCAGTGATGAACGTCCTGCAGGGTTCCTTCTCGTTTGTCTCCGGCCAGGTCGCCCAGAGCGGCGACGACGCGCTGCAGGTCAAGACCCCGGTGCTGACCATCGGTATCCGCGGCACCTACGTGACCGGCCAGGGCGCGCAGGAGGGCGAGGAATCGGAAGTCGTCAATCTGCCCGACGACAACGGCCAGACGGGTTCCGTCTTCGTCTCCAACCAGGCGGGCGGGGTTCTGCTCACCCAGGCCTATGAGGGCACGTCGACCAGCAGTCAGTTCCAGCCGCTCAGCGCCCCGCGGATCTACAGTCCGGAGGAAGTCAATCAGAAGTACGGCAACGCGCTGGACTTCCTGCCACCGACATCGGATGTGCAGCGCGGCCAGCAGGATGACGACGGCGGCGACGACGACCGCGAAGACGGCGGCGCGCCGGATGGCGGCGG
>NZ_PIGG01000068.1 GCF_002924445.1 Minwuia thermotolerans | reverse complement strand
CACTCATGTCCTTTTTGCAAGAAGAAAAAATGGGCTACATCAACGACGGCGAGTATGTCGTTTTGCTTCTCTTATATGGTCTGTGCAAAGCAGGGGGCAGAGCTCAAGACGACGGTTGATCAGACACTCATGCGCGGGTTGGCTACCGCAAGACCGTGTATTCGTCTTGGAGCTGCCTCTGTCAGCGGGCGTGCGTGGAATCGTGATCCGCACTTCGAAGGGGCGAGGGTTCTCCTACCGGGCTCAGCCCCCAGCCTTACACAGACGGCATTACTTTGTCGTCGCGCGCGCCTTCAAACTTTAAGCGCGCGACGTATCATCTATCGGCTGACTCTGGTGGCGGACTCACCTCTCTTGCGATAGCCCACATGAATCCAACCATTTCCCGCGCGATTGCGGTGGCAGCAATATTCTTTGGCTTGCCTGTCGCCAGAAGCCGCCGGAACTTGTGACTTAATCTCAATTGAGCCTTCCACGCGATATCCGTCACGCTGTTAGGTAGGCCTTCGATTTGTGGAAGCTGTTCTCGACCGATGCGAGGTCCGAAACGATAGCTCCAAGCCCCTTCAGCCAAAACGCGTCGTGCTCGCGCGCTACCAGCCTTGGTAATTCCACCCCTACGTGTTGTCGTGCCGCTGGATCTTTCCGACGGGATTAGGCCCAGAAAGGCCATCACCTGACGAGGATTGTCGAAACGGTTGAAGTCGCCTACTTCTGCCACAACAGTCGCTGCGGTAATTAGGCCGACGCCTCGCATTGATTGAAGTGCCATCACCACTGGTCCCATAGACCAAGATGGAATCAGCATCTCAATTTCTTTTGTGAGCCGGTCCCGACGGTTCTCGGCCTCTTCGACGGCATTCACGTATTCTTGGAAAACGGCCTGTTCCACAGGGGTATCGAGCTTAACCCTCGAAAGCCAACGCCTATGGATTTTCGTCCAACTCGCTTTTCCGGTGTAAATAATTCCGCGACGTAATAGAAAACTCTGAAGTGATTGTCTCGCCCGTGACAGCGCCTGAAGGGATGTTTCCCTGGCGCGAATTAGGTCCCGTACGGCTTCATGTTCCTCTCCCGGAACCCAAACAGAAATGAGTTCGCCTGCGCGGTGCATACGAGCCAGCTTAATCGAATCGCGCCGGTCTGTTTTTATCTGGTCGCCCGGCCGGGTCGGAATCAGCGATGGGGCGACGACGACACATTCGTAACCGGCTCCGGTGAGTTCACGATAAAGACCGTAACCGCAAGGGCCGGCTTCATAACAAAATGAAAGTGGCTCACCGTGGCGTTTTGCTACTTTTTTCGCAACCTCCAGAATAGCCCCCGGTCTGTTGGCGATGGTGCCAATGTGTATGGTTTCGGCCATACGTTCGGCCGGAGAGACACTGACAGATATTGTGGCTTTGTGGACGTCAAGTCCAATATAGGCGGCTGAAGAGTACACATTACTTCCTCCTTTTGTTGAAATAGTAAACTGCTTTAGCAATATACTTTTTCTTCTTGCAAAAGGACATTAGGTCAGCGGGGGATACCCCCGCAACGCCCCCTTGTGCGCCGCACCGGGGCCCGCGGCTAAAGCCTGCCCGGAACGGCGCAAGCGGTCGGCCCGTCGGGCCGCAGTCTTGTTGAGCGCGCGCGTGCCGCGCGCTTGAACCCTGCATCTCCAGCTTATGCCGGCCGCACCGGGCTTGGCCAAGGCGGCCGTCCGGCCCCGCCCGCTCCATTCGCTTGCGCTCCCGTGTTGGGCCGGACTGGCGCCCCAGGGGGCGGCCGCCTTGTCGCCCGGCACTGAGCCGGCGCTCGCCACACCTCTCTCACTTCGTTCCTTTCGATTTGGTCGCTCGCCGCTGGGCAGGGGTTCAGGCGCGGGGCTTTGCCCTGTGACGCCGAGAGCAACTGAACGGAGGCAAGACCATGACCCAACGCGACGACCGACACCCGACCATCAACGCGCAGCAACGGCTTTACGTCTTTCCCTGCGGGGGCGGCTATTCCTGCCTGGGCTTCGACGTGGCCGACCGGCGCATGCGCGCCGTGGCCGCGTGGCTGGGCAAGCCCGAGCTTGTCCCGGATGCCGAACCCGGCAGTCCCGACCATCTCGCCGCCTATCTCGCCTGCATGGAGGCCGGGCGGGCGCACCACGCCATCACCGGCGCGCGGTGCCCCGCCGAGCTCTCCCCCGCCTTGTGCGGCCATGAGGGCTGGCGGGTGGAGGTGACCGAGCCGGACGGCAATCGCCGTCGCTTCATCGTCGGCACGTCCACCGGCTGGATGCCCTGCCATCTGGAAGTGGCGCGCCGCGACAGCACCGGCGGCCCCGCCGCCTTCATCCCCGAGGGCGCGACCATGCGCCCGCTCCATCCCGTTCACGCCGCCCGCGCGGCGTGACGGCAACCCGTAACGAAATCCAGAAAACACGAAAGGACGAAATCATGACCATCGAGACCATCACCCTCGACCAGTTGAACCCGCCGAAGGCGAACCCGCGCACCAGCATGGACGTTGCCGCCCTTGAGGGGCTGGCCGCATCCATCAAGACGGACGGGCTTCTGCAGAACCTTGTCGTGCGCCCGCGCAAGGGCAAAGGCTACGACATCGTCTCCGGCGAACGGCGCTATCGGGCGCTGCGGCTTCTGGCCGAGCGCGGCGACATCCCCGCCGACCATCCCGTGCCCGTGGACATCCGCAAGCGGCTGTCCTCCGCCGACACCCTGCGGCTGGCCACCATCGAGAATATCCAGCGTGAGCAGTTGCCGCCCATGGACGAGGCCGAGGCGTTCGCCAGCCTGCTGGCGGACGGGGCGAGCCTTGAGGACGTGGCCGCGAAGGCGGGCGTGTCGGCACTGACCGTCAAGCGCCGCGTCGCGCTGGCTTCCCTCTGTGACGAGGTGAAAGTTTTGGTGCGGGAAGGCGAGGTGCCCCTGTCCGTGGCCGAGGCGCTGACGCTCGGCACTCACGACCAGCAGCGCGCCGTCATCGAGCGGCTTCAGCAGGGCTGGCATTACGATGCCGACGACATCCGCAGCATCCTGACCGGCGAGAAGCCGTCCGTGGCGCTCGCCATCTTCCCGCTGGAGAAGTACGAGGGCACCTACACCGCCGACCTGTTCGCGGATGAGGCCAACACCTTCTTCGACGACATGGAGCAGTTCTATCGGCTGCAATCCGAGGCCGTCGAGCAGTTGGCCGACACCCACCGCCGGACGGCAGCTTTCGTGGAGGTGGTGCACGAGGCTTACGTGCCGTGGTGGCAGTACCGCGAAGCCGAGGACGGCGAGCCGGGCGGCGTGGTCATCCAGTTCGCCCCATCGGGGCGGGTGCAGGTGCGCGAGGGGCTGGTCAAGCGTGAAGTCCGCCAGAGCGTGTCCGAGGATACCAGCGAAGCCCCCGGCACACCAAAGCCCAAGCCGGAATATTCCGGCCCCGTCATCCGCATGGTGAGTGCCCACAAGAGCCTTGCCGTGATGGAGGCGCTTCTCGCCAATCCCCGCAAGGCGAAGGAAGTGGCTGTCATCGGCATGATGCAGGGCTATGACTGGACGGGGCGCATCCATCTCGACCCGCATCCGGCGCTGGCCTACTTCGCGGAAGCTGAGGTGCAACCCACCAGCTATACCGCCATCGAACGAGAGGCCGGGGAAACGGCGCAGGCGCTCGGCATCGAGGCCGACAGTTCCCCCTATGCCGCGCCGACGCGTGGGGCGTGGGAGCAGCTTTTGCGTAGTCGCAAGGAGCCACTCGCCCTCTATGAGGCCGTGCAGGGCTTGACCGACGCAGAGCTCGAACAGCTTCACCTGCTGCTGACGGCGCTGACCTTCGGGCAGGGCGATATGGACGCGCTGGACGACGGCGAGAGCCTGTTCAACCGCATCGCCGCCGACCTTGAGGTGGATATGCGCAACCACTGGCGGCCTGACGCGGCGTTCCTGTCCCGCCGCCGCAAGGACCAGTTGGAGGCCATCGCCAAGGAAAGCGGCGCGGTGAAGCGCATGGGCCGTCTCAAGGACTACACCAAGAAGGCCATGGTCGAGGCCTTGGCGCGGCATTTCGAGCGTACCAAGGACGCCGCCGACGACGCGCCCGCGCATGACCGCAAGGGGCGCGACTGGCTGCCGGGGGCGATGCACTTCCCCGCCGTGACTGCCGAGCAGGGGGAGGCCGCAGACGATGCTGCCGAGTCCGAGGCGGAGCCTGTCGAGACCACCGAGGCCGTCGCGGACGCGGCCTAACCCTTCGGCGGCGCGGCTGCGGCTGCGCCGCCTTTCCTTTCATCCGAACACGGAGGACACGACCATGGGCACCATTCTCGGCGCGATCATCGTCATCGCCCTCATGGCCATCGTCACCAACATGACCGGCGACCCCGACGACACTCTCTGGGTGCTGCTGGGCTTCCCCATCGCTGTGCCGGTGGGCTACGCCATTCTCGTAACGTTGCTGCGGTTGCTGCGCGGACCGAGGCGGCGGTAGAAGATTCAATAGCAAAAGCCCCGCCGAATGGCGGGGCTTTTTCGATACGCAGGGTATCAGAACAGCTTCATGCTGAGCGGATATTTGTAATCCTCGCCGCGCTTGGCGGTGGCCGCACCCTTGAAGGCACAGATGAGCTGAACCAGCGCGAAGGCCAGAGTCACCACCATCAGGACCGGCATGGCCAGACCCGCGGTGATGGAAGTGAGGCCGAAGGCCACCAGGCTGTAGATCAGCCAGGAAACCTGGAAGTTCAGCGCCGCGCGGCCGTGACGATCGACTTGGTTGCCGCTCACGCCCTTGGCCAGCCAGATGATGGCCTGAACGATGGTGCCCAGGAAGCCGCTGAAGAAGTTGAGCAGACCGACCACGTGGATCAGCGCGGCGACGCTGGCGTCATCCTTGTTCACCGGCGTGGTGGTGGACTCGGGCGCGTCGTTCTGATTGCCACCTCCCGGCTGCTCGGGATTGGGGGAATTGTCGCTCATTTATATCTCTCGATGTGCAATCGGAGGTTAAAAGTCAAAGGAACAGGGAGTGGGCAGCCCCTCCGCGGAGGGGCTGCGCCACCGCAGGATTGAAGCGTGGTGTCGCTGAACGTGAACTTGATGCCGTCCGCGCCACCCCGAGCGCACTTCTGCGCGTAGCGCCAGCGCCCTTGGGTGGATAGAAAAAGAAAAGGAGATTTCTAGTAATATATTGCTCTTTAATATTTTTATCAATAAATATACTTGTTTTTATGATTTTTATTGTTGAATTCTTAAAAAGGTATTCCAAGGAAACATTAACCATTACCCTGCCGAATACAATCAATCTAAAACGTTTCAGGGCCAACAACCTTTCCGCATTTCGCCGGGTCACACCGTAACCCGCGCACTGCTGCGGTTGCTGCGCGGACCGAGGCGGCGGTAGCGGCCAAAAGAAAACCCTCCCGCCAAAGCGAGAGGGTTTTTCGTTAGCAGTGGAAACCGGAGCGGAGTTCGGTGTTGCCCGAGATGCGAGCAGCGCCGCAGACCCAAGCGTTGTCGCCGACCTGGGCGTAGCCAGAGACATGCGCATCGTCAAAGACACGGGCGTTGCTGAGGACCCGAACGTTGCCGCGGACCCGAGCGTTGCCCGAGACCACCGCAGCACCGTAGGCCCACGCGTTGCCATAGACCCACGCGTTGTCACCAACCTGGGCGTGGCCAAAGACACGGGCGATGCCGCGGACCCGAGCGTTGCCGTGGACCCGAGCGTTGCCCGAGACCTCCACAGCGCCGTAGGCCCACGCGTTGCCGAAGACCCACGCGTGGCCGGAGATCCACGCGTGGTCGACCTGGGCGTTGTCATCGACCTTGGCGTGGCCAAAGACACGGGCGTTGCCGTGGACCCGAGCGTTGCCGTGGACCCGAGCGTTGCCGAAGACCACCGCGTCGGGACCAACACGGGCCGTCTCGGCGACATCGGCCGTCTCGGCGACCCAGCCGCCTTCCGAGCCGTCAGGGTTGATGTGCCGTCGGGCCGGAACGGGACCGTTCCCGTCACGGAAGTCGAAGGTGCACTCCGCCTCGACCGGGTTCTCCGCTTCGAGGTACGCCCGCACCGTATCAAGCGCTGCGAGAAACTCTTCCTCGGAAGGAACATTGGACATAGTAGTATCGAAACCGCGCCGCATTGCTGCGCGCAGCTCCCAGAAGTATTCAGGAAAAGGAAAAGAAGCTTAATCTGTTCTTGTAACGATAAGCTCGCTATTCAACCGTTCCCCATAGAATAATCGAACAGATTTGCGGAAAGCCGTTTTCGTTGCCGAACGGGGCTGTTGCCGTCTTCGACGCAATGGAAGTCGGCTGCCACGCCGCGGCTGTGCCGAACCGAGAATAGACCGTTCGCACGGCCACATTCTCCGGGCGATATGCGGAACCGCCCTTTCCCTGTGACGAGCCGGCCGCGCCGACTTTCGTCGCCAATCCGCGCCATCACAAGAAAGCCGGCATCTCTTGGCCCCGTCTCGCCCGGCCAACTGGCATTGCCGGTCAGTGCCTGTCCCCGGATGGCGTCGCAGCCGCCCGTCGTGTGATCGCCCGACGGGTTGCCACGTCACCTTTCAGTCGGTGAGCCACACGCGCCCTGCGCCCTTTCCTTCGCATGGCAGACCTGGCGCCGGCGCCGGTCCCCGCAACGGCGCGCGGTCGGTTTCTTCCCCGGCCTGCCGGCCTTCCTCGCGCAGCCAAGAAACAGTCCGCTTGCCGTCGTCCGCTCCGCTTCCGCCCTGGCGGGTGCAGGGGCCGGCTCTATCCGGCGCCTTTGGCTGGCCATGGAAAGGTCGCGACGGGCGCGGCCTCCAACGAACTGAAAGGAGACTTCGACATGGCAACCATCGGCACTTTCACGAAGACCGACAGCGGCTACAACGGTGACATCCGGACCCTGACCTTCAAGGCCAAGGTGGCGCTGACCCCCGTCGAGAACGGCGGCGAGAACGCCCCCGACTTCCGTGTGATGGCGGGCACGGCCGAGATCGGCGCCGCCTGGAACCGCACCAGCAAGGGCGGCAACAGCTACATCTCGGTGAAGCTGGACGACCCGAGCTTCCCGGCCCCGGTCTACGCCAACCTCGTCGACCGCAACGGCAAGCCGACCCTCATCTGGGCCCGCTGACGGCAACCGGCCCCGCCGCTCCGGCGGCGGGGCCGCCCATTTCAACAAAGGAGATTTCGATTATGCATACGATGACAACCAACGATCCGACGCGCAGCGCGGAGTACGCCGAGATCGCCGTCGAGCAGCTCACCGTTTACCGGTACGTCGTCGCCCTCACCGACGACATCAACGATCCGGGAGCGGTCGCGCTTTCGCGCTTCACCAACGGTGAAGAGCCTGACCTCGGCCCCGCTGACGGCGAGCAGCACGAGCTGACCACATACTATATCGGCGCGTATCAGCCGGAGGCCGAGCAGCGATGATCGGCGCCATTTCAACCTGCCCCGCTTCGGCGGGGCGCTGCATATCTGACAAGGAGATTGACCGATGACGAATTCAACATTTCCGCATTTAACGATGGCCTACGACGAGTGGCTTGAGGCCTACCGGCCCGTGACCAACGCGCTCACCAAGAGCGCACCCTTCGACGGCCTGATGTTCGAGACCTTCGGCCCGGAGTTGGCGCATGTTCGTGACACGCCTGCCGACCGCGTCTGGACGCTGGTCGAGGGCGACGACGACACCCTCTATGTCCTGAGCGGGTTCCACTTCGTGAACCGGCTCGGCTATTTCATCGCCGCCCAGCCGCGGCCACCGCACGTCGACATCGAGGTGCCGGTCGACTGACACCATCGCGCATAGGGAACAGCACAACGGCCCCATGCCAGTCGCAACCGGATGATCGGACCGAGGCATCTCGGGCCGGTTGTTCACGGCCTCATTGCCGTAACGCCGCCCCTGAGCAACCCTCACAAAAAGAACCCCTCCCGCGTATACGGGAGGGGTAGTCGCTTAAAGGTTTAAGGCGTGGTCATCCGGTCGATCGCGGCGTTCATGGCACGCAGCATCACGCGGATTCCATTGGCGATCCAGATACCGATAGCAGCGCCGGCGACCAGTGCGCAGAAGCCAACCAACAGCCTGAGGATGAGGCCGCCCGCACTGCCGGCCCCGTAGGCCGCATCGAAGATCGGGCCGATACCGGAAAAGACGAGTGCCGCCAGCGCCATGGCGCTGGGCAAGATGCACACAGCGTCGAGGATGTTACCGGCGTGTCCCCCCGGGTTCTTCTGGTAGTGGATCCCCCTGTCGAAGATGAAGAACCAGCCCGGCACCGTCAGCACACATATGCCGACGATCATTCCGGCGAAGAAGGCCTGGGCACCGAAGACGGCTGCGCTCAACGCGCCCACCATGGCGCTCGCGAGAAGCCCCATGAAGCCGTAGACGACCGTGTAGACAAAAGCGCGCCGGTTGATGGTAATGGTCAAGGTCATGGCTATCCGGCCGCCGCCCTTGCGGACGGCGGTTCCCTGTATGTGGTTGTCAGGAACACGGACCGAGACGCCGCTTACGTCGCTCCTAGAGCGAGGGTTAGATGCAAAGCGGTGAGGCCATACGGCTCAAGATGTTTCGGTCACTACCGCCTTATGTCGGCCCCTGGAAATGCCATGGCTGACACCCCGTACTTGCGCCATGGGATGCTGCATTCAGTGCGACCTGCCTGATCGGCGCCCCGCTGCTCCGATCGCGCCATCCATCCTGATCCCGTCTCGTCCTTTCGCGGTTGCCGTCCCTCGGAAGGATTCCGCGTCTCTGCCGGACGGCGCCTTGCCGTCAATGCGCTGCCCGCGCCCACACCGTGTTGCGCATGACGGCGTCGGCTCATCCCGCCCGGCCTGTCGATCCGCGTCCTTGGGACGGACAACCAACAACGAAAGGATCGAGACATGGGACTGGATATGTATGCGTTCGCGACTGACCAGCAGATCGCCGACGAGGTCGACTTCAGCGCCGAGGGTGCCACGGAGATTTTCTACTGGCGCAAGCATCCGAACCTGCACGGCTGGATGGAGCGCCTCTACGGCGAGAAGGGCGGCACGAGCCCCGTCTTCAACTGCGTCAACGTGCAGCTCACCGCGGCCGACATCGACCGGCTGGAGGCCGACATCAAGGCGGGCGCACTGCCGCACACCGAGGGCTTCTTCTTCGGCGCCTCGAACGGCTCCGAAACCGAGGGCGAC
Organism: Minwuia thermotolerans; assembly: GCF_002924445.1. NCBI lineage: Bacteria > Pseudomonadati > Pseudomonadota > Alphaproteobacteria > Minwuiales > Minwuiaceae > Minwuia > Minwuia thermotolerans. The sequence goes on along the minus strand of NZ_PIGG01000068.1, from coordinate 133,918 downwards.
CTGGCCTTCGTCGCCAAGGCGCGCGAACTCATCGAGGCTGGCGCGACGGTCTTCTACACATCCTGGTGGTAGCGCTGCCGCTCACGACGAAGCCGCCTCTCCGGAGGCGGCTATCGCGTGTGGGGCTCGGCAGGCGGCGCTTCGTCAAGTCGGCAGTGGCCCGGCCAGTTTAACCCGCGCGCAAAAAAGATAACCCGGCAACAGCCGGGTTATCGATCAAAAAAGCTCCGGATTTGGATTTCGATCGGGGATATCGACATCGGAGACAATGGCCGCCAAAGCAGCGGGGTCTGTTACCCGCCCTTCGGCAATTGCCTTCAGAACGAGACGGGCAACCTCAACCTCAAGCTCCCTAGCGCATTCATGGTTCTGGGGCATCAGGTCGCGATAGGCCTGAATTTCCTGCCAGAGGAACGACACCCAATCAGGGTGAATCGAGATAGGTGCATCGTCTATCGCCTTGTGAAGGACTTTCCGGCGCACAGCGGAGAGCTCTCGCGCCGCTTCTGCGATGTCGATCTTGGCCCGCTCTTCAGCGTTCAGCTGATAGTAGTGATGCCGACGCCAATAATCCGATGGAAATTCGGCGTCACTCTGGGAAACGGTATGAGACATTTCCTTCTCCAAGATGTTGGTTTCATGTCTACATGCCGTTATTGTAATTGTATCAATAGAATTCAATTGTTTCCGCTTTATTTATTTCTCCACCACTTCGGCACCAGGTGCGCAATAAATGACCTGAATCGAGAGCCTCCTCGGAGCGCTCGTACAATTCATCCACACGATCCATCATTTTCAGGAAGTCAAACCGCTCGCCAAAAAGCTGCACTTCAATGGAGCTCGGGTCGTTTTCCGTCGCGACTTGCCGCATGAAAACGCCGAGATCCACTCCGTAGGTTTGATCCTCGAAACGGGGGATGGACGGATAGACGTGGCCGGGTGCCGGGTCGGCGCGCCCGCCGACGCTGCCGCGACGTATGCCCTCGCAGATCGCAAGGTCCATTCTCTCGTCGAAATGGGAGACGGCATTGCGAAAGCTTCGGTCAAAGTCTTTGAAGCGCTTCGGTTCGAGACCGAGCGCGATACGGACCCAGCGATGCCGTTCGGTGTCGCGTTCCGGATTTGGAGACCACGCGAGATGATAAGCCTGTACCCCGTGATGCAGGATGCTGTTCAGAAGCCCGAAGGCGCGATAGCCATGCCCCGCCGTTACGGCATCCAGCAAGTACGGTAGCGCATCGCGCGCAAGCGCCGTTTGCCGCTGCATCTCCAAAAGAAAATAGCGGACCATGATTGGCACAAGGGCCGGATTTCGTTTCGGCCAATCCACACCGCGCTCCACCGCGCTACGCAATCCGCAGGATCGGTTTGGACACCATCAATGGTATTCACATCATTCTGACACACGCCAGGAGAACCATTGCGCCCTTACGAAATCGCTCGGACCGACTGGCCAACGCTGGTCGCAAGGGCGTGGGGTGGCGCGAGGGTCTTTTCATAGTTTGCGGAAATCCAGCCACCCACGACGAAGCCGCCTCTCCGGAGGCGGCTTTCGCGTGTGGGGTTCGGCAGGCCGTGGCGGGCGTCCTCTTGATGGACACTTGGCGCCTGCGGCTTGCCGGCGATGTTGATTTCTTATGCACTCGCCTGCAAACGGCTCCTGACGCCCTCGGGCAGCAGGATGCGCCAGCCGACCAGCCGCGCATCGAGCGGCCAGTCGTCGGCGATACCGAGACGACGCTCGGGATCCGGCCCGAACATCTTCCGGCGGACAAAGGCATCGAAGGTCAGGCCGCACCGCCTGGCGCGCGCCACGGCCTCGTCCAGCTCATTCGGCGACAGGGCGAAGGTGAACTCGTACAGCCCCGCTTTGACGCGGACGCTCACGGGGTCTTGGGCTGTGGTCATCGGCGATGATCCTCCATGTGGTTCCTTCCCTCTTCTGGCCTCGACCGCAAGCGCCTCACCTGACGCCGACGCCCACGTCCGCTCCGCTCCCGGCGATGGTCTCGACGATCGTCGATGTCTTCCCTCATCCGCCGGGTTCCGGCGTCGCAAGCGGCCTTCTTCACTGGGCGAACCTGCGTCCGGCGCCGCCCGGCGCAACGCGTCGTCACGGCTTTCTTCCCCGCCGGCTGCGCCGGCTTCCTCGCGAGACAACAAAGCCGCGCCTCCGCGTCCTCCGCTCACGCTGCGGCCTGACGGTGCGCTCGGGCCGCCTCGGCCGGCCGCTTTTCGTCGCCCATGAAGGCCGCGGCGACGCGGCACGGAACCAACGGAAGGAGGAAAGCCATGAACCGACTGAACGCCATCGACACATTCGCCGAGCAGAGCTGGGACGAGTTCGTCATCGAGGTGGAGGACGCGCTAATGATCGAGAGCGGCGAAGAGCTCGGCCCGGACCACATGCACGACATCGCCGCCGCCTATGACGCCGGCCTGTCCCCATGGAGCTGCGTCATCGCGATGCTGGACAGCAACCCGCAGCTTCGCCAGCGTGCCGCCTGAGCTGACCGACCCGCCGACGGCCTACGCCGTCGGCGCGGACGGTCGAGTGCCGTCCGCCGAAGGCAACCTGCCATCCCCCACCAGCCGGTCGCCCTACCGCCGGCGGCGGTGATGCACGAGCATCGCGGCCACGGCCGCCGCGACGATTCCGAACATGCTCAGACATTTGAACGGCGGCGTCTGCGCCGCCACCAGACCGGCCACGTTCGCCGCGCCGGCGAGCCCGAGGATTACGTATGTCCACACGCGCCATTCCCTCCGTTGGTTTCTCATCCGGGGGCTTATGGCGGCGGCCGATAGGTCGTAGCCTGACCGGGGGGACAAGGCGCGTTGGGGGCCGTTGTGTGTGGTTGAGGGCGATTGAAACTTGTCGGCGGGGTTCATCTCGGCTAGTATTTCGTTGGTTCCGATAGAGATTAAGTCACTGCCCTGTCAGTGTGAATCTTGCTCCCGCTGGAAGTTGGCCCCATAAAGGGGTGAGCAGAAGTGTAACTTCAGTAGGGAGGCAAGATGGATGTTGTACCCCAAAAACTCTTGAATCGAGGCTCCCCAGGGAGCCGTCGAGAGTTTTTGGGGTACAACAATTTCCGCGACATTCGACCCCCTCACGGGGTCTCAAGCGCCGTCAATCTTGCTCTGCGAGGCCTGTCCTCCTCACTCGGAGGGCGCCGCTGATGGCCCGCCCGCCGCTCAAGCCGGAAGAGCGCCGCACCGAGTATCTGCGTGTCCGGCTCACCCCCGTCGAGAAGCGCGACCTTGAGCGCGCCGCCCAGGAGGTCGGCGTCACCATGGCCGAATACGCCCGCGCCATGCTGACCGGCAAGAAGCCCAGGGCCAAGCCGCCGCGCGAGCGCGCCATGACGGCGCTGCTCTACGAGCTGTCCTCGATCGCCACGAACCTCAGCCAGCTCGCCGACGCGACGGGCATGACCACCTACGAGGACTGGGCGAAGTATGTGGGGGGCCAACTTGTGGAGGCGGTGTCAGGGCGGACCGACCTGACGCCGGTGATCGACGCGAACCTGGAGAAGATCAACGCCGCTGGCCATTGGGTGAACGCGCTCGCCCGGCGCGCCAACATGGGCAAGGAGCTCGACCTTCAGGAGGTGCACGACGCGCTTGTGGCCGTGCAGAAAGTCCTGAAGCCGATCCACGACGCGGTGTCGCAACCGCCGCCGGAGACCGGGTCGCCCCCGGACGGGAGCGATGCGGTTTAAGGTCCCCAAGCGCCAGCCGGAGAGCTTCAAGGCCTCCAGCCTCTATCTGGCCGGACAGGTCAGGGGCCTCTCCCCCGACCGCGTCGAGTTCGTCGAGGGGTGCAACCTCTACACCACCGACCCCCGCGCCGCGGCGGCGGTGATGGAGGCGACCGCCGCCAAGAGCCGCCGCTGCAAGACGCCCGCCTACCATTTCATCATCACCTTCGATCCGAAGGACGCCGAGGCTGGACGGGTCACTGAAGAGGTGAAGCGTGACGTCGCGGGCAAGGTGCTCCACGACATGGGGCTCGGCGAGCATCAGGCGCTGGTCTATTCCCACAAGGACACCGACCACCCGCACCTGCACTTCCTGGTCAACCGCATCCACCCGACCCGCCACAAGGCCTATAGCCGGCACCGGGACGGCACGCGCCTTGCCGAGATCGTCCAGACGCGCGCCAGGGAGCTGGGGCTCAACGTGCTGCGCAATCGCGAGTACGGCCGCGAGCACGAGATCGACAACCAGCCGACCCCGACCGATGCCGAATACTGGCAGGCGCGGCGCGAGGATCGCGAAGCCCGCACGCGCTTCGGCAAGGGCCGCATCGTCGGCCTGCGCGCCCTGCTGCGCGAGGACTTCTGGCAGGCCAGCTCGTGGAAGGATCTGACCCAGCGGCTCAACGACAAAGGGCTCACCCTGGAGATGAAGGGCCGAGGCCTCATCATCACCGACGGCGAGGGCTACGCGAAGCTCTCGGAGATGGGTAAGGGCGTGCGGCGCGACCGCCTCCAGGCCCGCTTCGAGCAGACCTACGGCAACTTCCTGATCGAGCGGGCGCGCGAGCTCGCGCAACGGCGCGAGGACCCGTCCGGCGTCGACACCGAAGGAATGACGCCCGCCGAGAAGCGGACCGTCGAGCGCCTGATGAACGACGACGCCCTGCCGCCGAGGCAGAACCCGGTCGAGCGGCTCGACCAGCTCGACATGGACTACCGCTACTGGTCGGAGATCGACGCCGCCTATCGCCGGGGACGCAACCGGATCGACTACGCCAAGCGCCAGGAGACGTATCTTCAGGAGCGGGAGAAGACGAACACCGAATGGTTCCGCAAGCGCACCGTCAGCCTGCTGCGCATTCTCGACGGCGTCTACCGCGATCCCTACGCGGCCAAGAGCGCCTGGGACATTCTGGAGCGGACCCATGGCGAGGCCGAGGCCGAACGCATGGTGAAGGAGAACCCGCTGGTGCTGGGCGAGGCCCGCGGCACCCGCATCGGCGAATGGCGCGACGCGGAGAGACAGGAGGCCAAGCGTCTCTCACGCTACCTCGGCGCACGTCGCCGCAAATGGCGCGAGGCCAAGAACGACCTTGAGCGGACCCGCGTCCAGCTCGAACGGGCGCGGGAGCGCAAGAGCCGCGCGATCCACGACTACCGGATGCTTCAGGGCGTGGCGGGCACGCCCGACGAGCTGCGCAAGATCATGATCCGGAAGATCGCAGCGCGCTCGCGCGCGCTGGAGCGGGTAACCGAGCAGGCGATCCGCCGCAGCCGCTTTGCCGACGAGCGCAAGGAGCAGCTCCACCGCGCCTATCTGCGCGCCAAAGAGCGAAGCCTGGAGCGGCAGCGCAAGCGCGAGCGCCAGAAGGCGCTCGGCTTGGAGATCGACATCGACTGACGGCGTGGCCTATTCCAGTGATGAAGCCCTGACAGAGGCATTCCGGTTGTCCGCTGTAAAAGGCTCCTCGGAACCTAGGCCGTGACGGGCGACCGGCCGGGGTTAGCCATTGGCGGACATCACTCGACCTCATGAAGCCCGAACGAATCTAGTCGTGTGCTACATTGATCGAACCTCTGCATAGGGTGAAAGACAACGATCTCGGCTCATGTACTATCAATGTCCTTCCGATGCACAATGAAGACTGGCAACGGTAGATGGTTGCAAGGGAGCTGCCGTATCAATGAACATCAATACGTCCTTCAAATGCGAAAGCTGCGGGGCCATCACGAATTGCCGGATCGGCATGTCTAACCGGACCGAGCAACCCCTCCGGTTTTGTTGCCCAGACTGTGGACAGCCAATTGACATTGTCATTGGCGGAAAAAGCGGAGGCGTTTCAGGCGCCGTTCAGATAGAAGCCGAAGGGCCGTTCGACGACGAGACAAATTTTGTCGACTTGCACTTGGATTTTCCTGTGCATTTCGGGAAGTATGTCATGGGCGACACGCCGTTCATGCGGGCAGCGGGCCGCATAGGAACGGACAATATTCAGGTTCACAGCGCGCGACTGCGACAGCTTGACGAGACCTATAAATCGTTTGGTGTCTTCGAGACTCTGCTGAAATTCTACATTCGAGAGAAGTGGGTGCCCTTCAAGAATGCTATCGAAAAGCGTTTCGGCGGCACCGTGGTTTCCGACGAGATGCAGGATCGGAACGCGGCACTCTACAATGCCATCGCAGTGATGATGTGGCCCTTTGCAAGGCCGGGGCAGGCTTCTGACGATATTGAGCAGTACATGGATGTGCAGCTTTACTTAGCGCAGACCCACAAGCCTGCCTTCCATGCCTTTATCGATGAAATCTTAAAAACAGAATTCCTAAAAAATTTGCAGGTAGCCTGCCTTGGCATCTATCCCCGAATCCTCAAGGCTGAGTTGCCATTGCGGCCAGCGTTGTTTCTGGACTTCGACGTTGAATACCAGAATAAAGCCATCCCAATGCGGGTTTCGACGGACCAGTTCGATACCTTTAAGGATTTGTACAAAGACATCGCCGAGATCATTTCGCGACAATTCGTCCTGGTTGCAGGTCTGAATAACCTGCTCAAGCGCGGCGACCACAACGCCTTCAAGCCTGGGATTGGCTTGACCAAATCGGGCAGGGACCGAACCCCCAAAAACCTGCATGCCTTCACGGATATACCGTTCGGTCAAAAGGATGACTTTATTGATGACAATTGGTTCGCGTTTGGTGACCAAGCAGCCGACAACCAGCTTAGGAACGCGATTGCGCACTTTAAGACGGACTACGACGATGTTTCTCAGAAGATCATTTATTATCCTCGCAAGGAGGGCATGAGGCAGGATAAGTCGGAGGAGATACATTTCCTTGAGTTCATGCGAAGGGTGCTGATCGCCTACCGGGAAATGAACCGCCTTCACCAACTGATCAAGTCGCTTTTCTACTATCACTACCTCATCCATGTAGCGGAGAATGCGGGATGATATTTTTGTACGACCCGGGTCAGGTTCCGCCAACCTGACCCGGAAGGTTGTCGGCCGGTATTGGAGGCACTCCTGCCCTAGGCGGGCATCGTCTGTCAGGGCAGGGCCATTAGCGGCTCGCCGGCGACGAACGGCACCCCGGCCGCCCTATCCTCCCAGCCGATCATGAAGGTCGTCGTGCGCACGCCATGATCGGTGATCACGTCGACCACGCAGCTGCGCAGATCGCCGCCTTCGCTGACGCGCAGCTCGTGCGGGCTATGCAGACCGATTACGCGGAGCTTGTCGCCGGCGTCGAGGCTTTGCCGTACGAGGCCCAGCATCTCGCTATCCTGACAGGCCGGCGGGGACGCCGGGACGCGTTTGCCTTCAGCTTGCGCGGCCAATACGCCGACACTCCCCGCCACGCCGATCAGACAGATGGCTATGGCGACCAGCAGACCGCTGTCATGCTTATGGAACGAATTCATGAAATCACCCTTTCGTTATTTCTGGATTTGAAGAACCGACGCGCTTGGCCGCCTCGGCGGGCCGGCTCAGGCGCCGTTGGAACACCGCGTCCGCGTAATAGCGGATCTTCTCGGCAAGGATCGGCCGGCAGCCCTGCACGAAGACCAGCATGCGGCTGTCCGGCAGCAGCGTGACCTCGGACGGCGAGAGAAGCGGCCGGCCCGTTTCGCTCTGCCCCTCGCTGTAGGCATGCACCAGGCCGAGCAGCGGGAAGCGGCCCGAACGGCCGCCGCTGTGCACTTTCACCGTGCGCTGGCCGAGCATGCTGGAGAGCATGTTGGCCGTCTCCGGGTCCTGGACGTTGAAGGCCTGCCGCACGGCGCAGTTGGCGATCATCGAGCGCCATTTGGCGTAGGTCTTCTGGAGCTGGTCGAGATCCTGCACGAACAGCCAGAGCCGCACGCCGTACCCGGCGAGGTAACCGATACCGTCCTCGATCGGCCGCATGCGCCCCAGGGCCGGAAGCTCGTCGAGCAGGAACAGGACCGGTGTGTCGGGCACGTCCGGATTGCGGCTCATGGCTGCCGTGGCAATGCCAACCATCAACCGCATGAACGGCTGATAGGACGAGACGAACTCCGGCGGCACGATCACGAAGACCGAACAGGTCCGATCCTTCATCCGCTCGAAGTCGAAGGTGGTCTTGGCGGTCATGGCCGAGAGCTGCGGGCTCTCGAAGATCGACATGCTGTCCTGTGCGGTGGAGACCACGCTGGAGCGCTCGCGCTCCTCTTTCTGCGAGAAGCCCTCGGCGACCCGGGCCGCGGTTGCGCTCTCGGACCCCCGCATTCCTTCGAGCACCTTCACGAAGCCCTCGTCCGACCGCATCAGCATCACCCGGAGCTGGTGAAGCGTGCGATATTCGGGCTCGAAGTCGCAGGCCAGGTGAAGCAGCATCCCCATGATCAGCGTGCGCGCCTCGCGCTCGAAGTGATCCGCCTCGCCGGCCTTCGCCGCGACGATCATCTCCGCCATCAGACGGGCGTCATCCACCTCGCTGGCTGTGCCGACCCGGATGAAATCCAGCGGATTGTAGAAGGCATTCGAGATCGTCGGATCGAACGGCGCGAAGACGACGACGCGCCCGAGCTCCGCCCGGTAGCCGCCGGCGATGCGATAGTTCTCCCCCTTGATGTCGGTGACAAAGACCGAGCCCGGATGATCGAGAAGATTGGGCACGACGGCGCCGATGCCTTTGCCCGAGCGCGTCGGCGCGAAGGTCAGCAGGTGCCCCGGCCGCTCGTAGCGCAGGAATCGGCCGTCGCGCTTGCCGATGATCGGCCCGGTCGAGGTGAGCAGCCCCGCCTTGCGTAGCTCCTTGCCCCTGGCGAATGACGCCGAGCCGTAGGCCTGGCGCGGCCGGCGGAAATAGCGCCACAGTCCGACCAGGACCGGCAGGCAGACGAGCAGCAGGAACCCTGCGATGAGCGCGCCGCCGAACGGTGTGTGGGCGGCGTAGTGAAGAAAGAGATAGAGTCCCGCGAGAATGAGAATCCATTTCGGGAGATCGAAGACGGCGAACCGCAGCGTCCGCCACAATAGACGAATGAATGACATGACATATGTCCCTCCTTGTATAACCGAGGGCTTATGTCACGCGTCGAAAATTATTTCGCTGACGTCTGGAAATTATCGTCGATGATAAATAGAATAGAGATGTCGCCGGATCCCGTTTCAATGTCCCAGGGACTTGTATAACCAGCGGGATTCGACGACACTATTTATTTGGTGACGGTGTTTTCGAGTTACAAACCCGTACGTTTACCGGGTTGAAGATTTCTTCATTTATACAAATAATGAATAGTTTAACCCTTGCGCGCCTTCACCAGGTCGAAGCCTTCCTTCAGCAGGTCCACCATCGACATGCCGTGAATGGCGGCGTGCGCCTTGAACTCCCGGTGAAACTCCGCCGGCACCTTGAAGTTGAGCGGCTTCAGGTCCGCCGCTTCCGGCCGATCGAGGTTGTCGAGCGTCTCGCTCATCGCCGGCGGTGCGCCCTTGGTCGTGCGGTTCGGTGGAGCGATCTTCGTCATGCTATGCAGCCTCCCGCTTGCCGTTGGTTTCGAGCAGGTCGACGACTTCCTGGACAAGCGCATCGGCCCGCGCCTTGAGCGAGGCGAAGCGCGTTTCGGTCAGCGCCCGTCCCTCGTCGCTGGCACGGCGATAGGCGGTCTTTTCGGGGAGCGTCGTCATGAGGCAACGATAGCCGCCCTGGGCGATGTAGGCGCGCGCCTCGTCGAGCTCGGCCTCGCTGTCCCCGACACGGCTCAGCACAAAGGCAATCCGGCCCGCGTCGACACCGGTCTTGCGCAGCTCGTGAGCGAGCAACACGGACGGCTCCAAATCGTCGAGCGCCAGTCCCGTCGGCAGGAGAACGAGATCGCTCGCTTCCGCGATCTGCCGCGTGCCCATGCTCGCGTGCGGCGGCCCGTCGAGCACCATCAGGTCGTGAGCGCCGGCGGTCTGCATGGCCTGGGCAACGGTCCCGAACCTCTCGACCGCGACAACAGGTTCCAGCCCGTGCTGGAGCCGGCGTGCCTGCCAACTGAACGCCGTGCCTTGCTGGATATCGAGATCGGCGATCTTCACCCGCCAGCCGGCCTGCGCGTATTCCCGCGCCACCAGCCGCGCCAGCGTGCTCTTGCCGACTCCGCCTTTCTGGGAAACAACTCCAATAATCAAAACAAATTCTCTCGTTTTATTTTTTGTAAGTATATAATTCAGCAAATCACTAATTCTTTCTTTCGTCAATTTTCATAAGTAATTAAAGAATGGAGGGCCGGATAATAAAGAAGCCGATACTTACATTTCTGGACAATCTTCGCCACGCTCGGAATGTGGGGGAGCTGGAGTATCTGTTCTCCGACGCCCTCGCTGAGCTTGGTTTCCGGGAGTGGGCTTATCAGGTGGTTCATGCGGACACCATCGTGGACGAGGAACCGCTCATCCTCACGACCTACCCCGAAGAATGGCACACGCACTATGCCGCCAGCGGCTATCACCTGATCGATCCCGTCGTGCGTCTCGGACCGCGTCAGGTGACGCCGTTCCAGTGGAGCGCCCTCTCCTTCGGCATCGAGCCGACGCCGGACCAACAACGCATGTTCGACGAAGCCGCTGAATTCGGCGTCGCGGAAGGCGTGGGCATTCCCATTCACGGCCCCAACGGCGCGCTTGCCATGGCTTCTATGGTGTCCGACGAGGCGCCCGAAGCGCTGACCCGGCTCTTGGCCCGATCCGGCCATGAGGTGCACCTGATCTCCCTGGCCTTCCATAATGCGTTGCGCGATCTCGGGGGCTTCGGCCGCGCACGTCAGGCACCGATGCAGCTCTCCGCGCGCGAGCGCGAATGTCTGCTCTGGTACGCCAAGGGCAAGAGCATGTGGGAGATCGCGGCCATCCTCCGGATCAGCCGCCGCACCGTTCACTACTACATGGAAAATGTCCGCTGGAAGCTCGGCACGGCAAACAGTATGGAAGCGGTTCTTCGCGCGACGATGAGCGGGCTCATCAACCCGTGACAGAGGCCATTGCCCCCGTACGTTTACCGGGATGACAAATCTCGATCTTTCTCCCTCTATGGACGCCACGAGCAACCAAGGGAGGAAGACATGTGCTGTCCATCATATCGCAAGACAACGCCCATCTGCATTGGGACGCGCTGGCGTCCATGCACCAACTCCGCCGTCAGGTCTTCAGCGAGCGCCTTCGCTGGGGCGTGACGGTGATCAACGGCCTGGAGATCGACCAGTTCGACATCCCGGACGCCCACTATCTCGTTCACCGTGACGCCGAGGGTCGCGTTGACGCGTGCACGCGGCTGCTGCCGACAACCGGCCCCTACCTCCTGGGCGACGTGTTCGCCGATCTGATCGACGGCGAGCCGCCACGGGACGCGCGTATCTGGGAGAGCACGCGCTTCTGCGCCGATCACGGCCGCGCCCCTCGCAACATCGCCGCCCTGTTGATGGCCGGGATGCTGGAGTTCGGCGTCGATCGGGGGCTGAGCGCGTATGTCTCCGTATCGGATGTTCGGATGGAACCGATCATGCGCCGTGCCGGCTGGGATCCCCGCCGCCTCGGGGACACCGTCGAGACCGGCACCGACACCGCGGCGGCCGAGCGACTGACCGTCTCACGGGAATATCTCATGCGCGTACGCAAGCGCGCCGACGCCAGCGGTCCCGTCATCGGGAATCTGCACGAGTTGAAAGGCGATCTCGCCGTGGCTTAGAACATTGACGCTCAGGCGGCCTCAACGGCCGTTCTGTTGCGTCGAGATCTGTACGCAGGGGATTTACCCCCGACACGCGAACAAATGAACACAGCGGCCGCTCAGGCCGCTTTACCTTCAAAAGCAATCTCCCATGGTGCAAGCTCAGTGCTGTTGAGGCCCAGAATGCCACCGTCCCAGCGAGTGCGATACTCGGACGGTTCGGCCAGCGCCATCTGCTGCGCACCCCGCGCCGTACCGGCCCCTTCCCTCTATCCAAAGCCGGAAAACGGGGGCAGCACGTAGTCGCCCGGAACCTTTACGCCAGACTGCCGCAGCGATTGGTGGCCGGATCGCGGTTGCGTATCCTGCTCCAGAGTCGCACAAAATCGAGTTATCCCCAATCGCCGAGCCCAACTACAGGTATTTAATAATACAGGTACATATAGGTAATGCGGGAGCGTTAATGCGTAAAAGCGGGAGCGTTAATGCGTACGGATTTTTAGAACCACAACAAATCCGCCACTTCCAGGGCGGGAGCGTTAATGCGTGGATAACTTTTCTAGTTCACAGGGTTTTTCACAGGATCAGCAGCCATAGAGGGCGGGAGCGTTAATGCGTAAAACTTTCCCCGCACACAAAACCGCAATGCATAGCCCTCAAACCGGCGGAAACCCCGGTTCTTATTGGTGAATCCGAACTGAGAGTTACTCAGAAGGCGGGAGCGTTAATGCGTGAAATTAGATTCGATCCATCGAGGGAGACTATAAGCGTCCGACATGCGGGCGGCTCGGCAGAAGGGTCAGCTTGTCCGAGGACGTATCAGCGTCGATGCGGGCCGCTGGGTAGACCACGGAGACTTTGTTGAGCGCACGTAGGAACGCCTTCTTGAAGTCGCGACGGCCTTGCGCCGTGGTGGCATAATCCGCCCCGAACTGGAGCTGTAACGCCGACCAGGGAATGGGCGTCCGCTTCTTCACGTAGGACATGCGGTACGTCAGCCATAGATACACGTCCAACGCCATGGGGGATTTCTTCAGCGCCTTGAGGGCGCGGACGTCGATCGGCACCGGGTTCTGGGTTATCTCGTTGTAGAACCGCTCCGACAGCACGACCGTGCTTTCCCACAGGGCCGCCTGGTCGGGCTGGTGCGGCGTCCACCACAACGAGGCCGTATCCGCGATGTTAACGTTGTCCAGGCTGAGTGCGCCTTGCGAGGTGTAGGTGCAGGAGATTGAACAGGCGAACAGTCGTGTCATTTGATCGCGCAGCCGGGGGATTGATCCCCACCGACCGCCTGTCGGGGCAATGTCGAGCTCCGACATGAACTTACTCAGGCTACGCCCGAGCACGACTTCACGCTCGCCAGTCCGCACGGCTTCGGTAGTCAGGAAGCCGGTCACCAGTCGCGGAATACTGCCATACGGCAAGCCGACCTTTGACGGGGCCAGCATCGTCATGGTGAACGCGCCGTTGGTGCGCGAGAACTCGTTCCCCGGGACACGCCGATGCGGCATGCTGGCCTGTACCATGGCACGCGCCATGAACCCGAGAGCCCCCGCCTCTCTCGCTTCTTCGACCTCGATTTCCATGGCCGAGGTGAAGAGCTTGGACATTTCACGGGGTATGGGGCTGTTATCGTTCGCCGGGGCGCCAACGATCGGCGCGGCAGGCGTCGCTACGCCGTCGATCGGCTCGACATCGAAAAGGTCGTCGTGCTCCCTACGCTTAAGACTCATGCATCTATTGTTCCTATTTTGTTCTCTTTAAACCTACCACAAATGACGCCAATCGGGGTCGGATTTTTTCCGACTGCTTGATCAATGCGGGACGTCAGTACCGCCGCCGGCGGCGATATGGAAATGCACGAAGCGGTCGAACAGCGGCGTCGCGCGATAGCGAAACTCGTCGGCATCGAAGCGGCGAGGGTCCGTTGCCGCCGGTTCGAGCACGCCGAACCAGGTGAGAAAGCGCAGGACGCGCAGATGGAAGCCGTGGATCGGCGCATCGCGATAGCCGCCCAGCTCGTGGATGGCATCGTCGGGGATCACCGCGGCCCGGAAGATCTCCCGCGCGCTCGCCCAGCCCTCGGTCGCCCGACGCACTTGCCAAAGCAGCAGGCCGAAGTAGAGATCGAAGTCCCCCATGAAAGCCGCATCGAGGCTCGGCAAATAGCGGCCCTTGAAAGTTTCCGGGAAGAGCTCGGCCTGCAACAGGCCCGGCCGATCGAGCGCCTCGCGCCCTGCCGGCGAGAGCAGCAGGCGGTCCTTGTGCTTGCGCATGAACGTGCGGCGCTTCATGACCTCGTGCAGGTACCAGCCGGGCAGATAGTCGATCTCGTCGACCACCTTGTTGACGGCATAGACCTCGGCCGGCTCGTAGCCCGGCCAGTCGAAGACTTCGACAGCCCATGCCAGGAACTTGCGGTTCAGCGCGCCTGACTTCGTCAGGCCGATCCCGCCATTGTCGCGGGCATACTCCAGCATCATGCGCCCACGCGTCGCCACGACGCTCGCCGATATCGCCTCGGCATCGAGGCGGTTGCTAAGGCTGATGACGCCGCTGCCGTCGAGGGAGTCGTTGGCCAGGGTCCACCTCAAAGTCAGGTCGTGGGTGGCCGTCAATCGCAATACACCGTGCAGTTCCAATTGCTGGATCAACGTATCGCTCATTCGCATTCGGGGACAGGCCCGACACACCATCGGCTGCCCGAAGGCGCGACCACCGAATGAAGTCACAACCTACATTATGTCGACGCGCTAGGCGGCCCGGGTTGCCTTTGATAGGTTCGCCTTTCGTTCGCGCCCGAAATCTGCTATATAGTGTACAGTGCCACATCTAGCACGATATGTAGAAGGAGGCTATTGGATGGCTGATCGGCGAGTTACAGCTTCTGGCAAGGACAAGGACGGCGATATCACCAAGCTCTGCAACAGCGGCGAACCGTGGTCGCCGCGGCCGAAGGCAGACGCAATCCGGGATATCGAGAACAAGACGCACAGCTACTACGTGGACCGGGCCGGACATCGCACGGATGTTCACGTCGTCAACGAAGGGGGCAAGAAGTACCTCCGGACGACCGCGGACAAGACTTCGAAGAACAACCTGGATAACCTGCCGGACTGCTAAATGCGGCCGGCGGCTCCATGATCAGAAGGACGAGACCATGGCAAAGGGGAAATCCGGCGGACATTATCGTAGCGCGGTCAGCGGTCGCTACGTGACGAACGCACATGGCAAGCGCAGCCCGAATACGACCGTCTTCGAGAAGACCGGTGGCGGGTCGACCGGCTCGGCGCGTAGCGCCAAGAGCGGGCGCTTTGTGAGTGGTGCGACGGCCAAACGGAATCCGAAGACGACCGTCGAGGAATCCTGATCTTCCCGTCTGCTTCAAAGCGCAGACGGTTGCAGTTCCGCTATTGATGGCTGTTGGCACAGCCCGGGTTGTGTTGCCTTTGAGTGTGCCAAATTTGTGCCATTCAAAGCAAAACGCCTTAGCTCCGGAGAGCTAAGGCGTTGATATTGCTGGTTGCGGGGGTAGGATTTGAACCTACGACCTTCAGGTTATGAGCCTGACGAGCTACCGGACTGCTCCACCCCGCGCCAGTGGTGCGGAGCGCTGATATAGACCCTGGCGGAGGGCTTGTGAACCCCTGCGGCGAGATATTTCCTACGATTCCATGACACCGCCGCCGCGGCCGCGGAAACGCTGCGTCAAGCGGTCGAATGCGGGCACCACGCCCTCCGGCGCCAGCATGATCAGGGCGATCAGGACAAAGCCGTAGAGCGGGAAGGCGACGTAGCTCGAGAGCGATGTCGACAGTGACGAGACCGCGGCCAGCACCACCGCGCCGGCGAAGGCGCCCCTGAGCGTCGCGATGCCGCCGGCCACCGCCCCGATCAGCAGGCTGATGGAGAAGAACACCGAATAGGCGTCGGGGGCCACGAAATCGGTCAGCAGCCCGCCCAGCGCCCCGGCGACGCCGGTCACCGCGCCCGACAGCCCGAAGGCCAGCGAGCGCCAGAACGTCACGTGCAGACCCATGGTCGAGGCCGCCAGCGGGTGGTCCTTCACCGCCCGGAAGGCGCGGCCGAACCGCCCGTCGACCACATTGCGCAGCAGCCAGAACATGACGACCGTGGTGCCGAGGCCGACGAACCACCACCACTGATCGTCGCTGAGCCCCAGCCCCGCCGGCGCGGCCGGCCGCTCGAGATAGATGCCCTGCACCCCGCCCGTCCACGGCGCCAGGATGTCGGACTTCAGCAGCCGCGGCATGGAGACGGCGAGTCCCCAGGTCAGCAGGGCGAGATGCACCGGGCCCAGCCGCGCCGCCGGCCAGCCGAACAGGAATCCGACCGCGAAGCCGCTCAGCCCCGCCAGCGGAATGGCGAGATAGGGGGATATCCCGGCCTCGACCCCAGCGACGCCCACCGTGTAGGCGCCCAGGGCGAAGAAGGCGCTGTGGCCGATGGAGAACAGCCCGGCAACCCCGGTCAGCAGGTTGAGGCCGGCGATGGCGATGGCCATGACCAGAAGCTGGGTCAGACCATAGAGCGTGTAGCCCTCGACGAGGAACGGCACGATGCAGGCGGCGGCGAGACCGCCGGCGAGCCCGATGCGGGCGGCGTGACTCATCGCACGCTCAGCCGCCGCCGCTCGCCCGGGCGCGGGAAGCCGCCGTCGCCGCGATGGCGGCGGCGGTCGGCGCCAGGTGGTCGAGCCGGTCGATGGCGATCATGCGGGCGCGCCCCTCCTCCGGGCGGCGGGAGACTTACACCGCCCCACTGCGCGCCGCAATCGCGGGACCGGTAGTCAGTGGACCTGCTTGCCGCGGCCTTCCCAGAAGGGCTTGCGCAGCTCCGTCTTCAGGATCTTGCCGGCGCCGGACAGTGGCATCGGTTCGTCGCGGAAGGAGACGCTGCGCGGGCACTTGTAGTTGGCGATCAGCTCGTGACAGAAGTCGATGATCTCGCGCTCCGTCGCGCTCCGCCCCTCGTGACAGCGGACGATGGCGTGGACACGCTCGCCCCACTTGTCGTCGGGCACGCCGATCACCGCGCACTCGACCACCGCCGGGTGCTGGTAGATGGCGTTCTCCACCTCCGCCGAATAGACGTTCTCGCCGCCGGAGATGATCATGTCCTTCACCCGGTCGACGATGTAGACGAAGCCGTCCTCGTCCATGTAGCCGCCGTCGCCGGTGTGGATCCAGCCGCCGCGCAGGGTCTCGGCGGAAAGTTCGGGCTTGTTCCAGTAGCCCTGCATGACGTTCGGCCCCCGGGCGCAGACCTCGCCCACGGTGCCGCGGGACACGTCGTTGTCGTTCTCGTCCCTGATCGTCAGCTCGATGCCGATGGCGGCGCGTCCGACGGACTTGGCCTTGCCCTGGTCGTCGAAGGTATGCAGGTGCGGCTTCAGGATCGTCAGCAGCGGCGAGCATTCCGTCTGGCCATAGGCGTGATAGAAGCCGACCGAGGGGATCAGTTCCATGGCCTTGCGGATCACCGCTTCCGGCATGGGCGAGGCGCCGTAGAGGATGCCGCGCATGCTGGAGAGGTCGCGCTTCGCGATGTCGGGATGGTTGACGACCATGTTCATCATCGTCGGCACGAACAGGCCGTTGGTCACGCGATGCGTCTCGATGGCCGCCAGCGCCTCGCCGGGGTCGAACTTGGGGATGAAACGGTGGCTGCCGCCCAGCATGGTGGCGGCGAAGGTCGCGGTGCCATCCGCCAGGTGGAACATCGGCGCGGAGTGCAGCCAGATCATGTCCTCCTGGAAGTCCATCTCCGGGATGACGTGCAGGGCGTTGGAGACGAGGTTGCGGTGGCTCAGCATCACGCCCTTGGAGACGCCCGTGGTGCCGCCGGTATAGAACAACCCGGCCAGATCCTCGCCGGCGCGGCCGGCGTCCTCCATCGGCGCATTGCCCTCGATCAGGCTCTCGTAGTGGACCAGCCCGTCCGGCGCCTCGCCGTCGCCGACATAGACGATGGTCTCGACCGAGGGCATCTGGCCCTCCAGCCGCGGCAGGAAGGGCAGGAAGTCATCGTCGATGAACAGCACCCGGCTTTCCGAATCGCCCAGCCAGTAGGCGACCTCGGGCGGGGCGAGCCGGGTATTGACGGGCACGAACACCGCCCCTGCCCAGGGCACGGCGAAGAAATATTCCAGATAGCGGTCGGAGTTGTTGGCCAGCAGCGCCACGCGGTCGCCCTCCCCGACGCCCAGGCCGCGGATCCCGGCCGCCAGACGGGCGATGCGGTCCCGGAACGCGCTCCAGCTGCGGGTGCGGTCGCCGAACACCGTGGCCGCGTCGTTGCGCCGGACCTGGGCGGCGCGGCGGATGAATTGCGTCAGCGCCATCTGCATGGCCGTTCTCCTCCCCTGTGCTTTCATTGCGCGAAACTCTAGAACAGTCGCGGGGGCCGTGTCAGCGGGTGTCAGCCGCAGATCGGGCCAGCGGCGCAACGGCGGGCCGGGTTCGGTACTCAGTCCTGCGCCGGACCGAAGCGCGCTTCCCGCCAGGCGGTCGGGGACTTCGGCAGGACGATCAGCGCAGCGGCGATCAGACAGAGGATCGCGCCGACCATGATCGGCCACTGGTAGGTGCCGAAGATGTCGTAGAGATAGCCCGCGATCGCCGGCCCGAGCAGCGCACCCAGTGCCACCGACGCATAGACATTGCCGACGATGCTGCCGATATGACCAACGCCGAAATAATCGGCGAGGACCGTCGGCGACAAAGCGACGAAACCGCCGTAAAGCGTGCCGAAGGCGATGGAGAAGGTCATCAGTTCGATGAAGGTGGTGGCGAAGTTCCAGCCCACGAAGCCGATGGCCAGGCCAAGATAGAGAAAGGCAAGCACCGGCTGACGGCCCCAGGCCTGGGCGACAGGCCCCAGCGCCATTCGGCCGAAGATGGAGCCGATGCCGACGCCGCTGAAGACGGTCGCCGCCTCCGCCGGCGACAGGCCGAGGTCCAGCGCGAACGGCACCAGGTGGCCGAAGGGCACGAAGAGACCGATCGAAATGGCGGAGGCGCTGACCAGGATCATCCAGAACGGAAAGGTCCGCCGCGCTTCGCCCACGCTGAGCGACGGGCCGCCCTCGGCGCCGCCCGGCGCACGGTCGGCGCCGTCCGGAAACTGCCCCCGGGAAGCGGGCGAGTTGACCAGCACCGCGCCTGCCGCCACGCCCAGCACGGCGACGACGACCGCCAGGCCCACATAGGCCGTCCGCCAGTCCGTCACCACGATCAGCTCGTGCGCGGCCAGCGGTCCGAAAAAGGTGCCGACGCCGATGCCGGTGATGGCCAGGCCCGAGGCGGTGGACCGTTTCCGCGCGAACCAGCGCTGCACCACGCCGACGGCCGGTACGTACATGCAACCCACGCCGACCCCGACGCCCAGGCCATAGCCCCAGTAGACCTGCCACAGCGACTCCGCGCGGGAGGCCAGCAGCAGCCCGGCGGCGCAGACCAGGGTGCCGAAAATCACCACCGGCCGCGCGCCGATGCGGTCGCTCGCCGTGCCGCTCCAGAGACCCAGAAAGAAGTAGAGAAAGCCGGAAATCGACAGGATCATCGAGGTGTCGCCGCGGCCGGCGGCGAACTCGCTGGCGAGGGGTTCGAAGAAGACCGGAAAGCTGTAGGCGGCGCCGAATCCGACCATCATCACGACGAACGCGGCGGCCACCATGTACCAGCCGTGGAACGGCCGGCGTCCGGTTTCGCGCCGTTCGCCTGTCAGTTCGATCGCGGAATCCGCCATTGTCTCCCCCTCCCGGCGGTCAGTCTGGGTGGACGCGCGCAAATCCGCAACTATCATCCCGCAGGCTAGAGGGGAGGGTCGAATTGGACGACTGGCAGGACGGAATCTATCGCGAGCTGAAGAATGCCGGGGTCCGGCAGGTTGCCTATGTGCCCGACGCCGGCCACAGCAAGTTGATAGAGGCCTGCCGCGGCGACGGCGAGATGAAAGCGATCCCGCTGACCACGGAGATGGAAGGGCCGGCGGTGCTGGCCGGGGCGTGGCTGGGCGGCGAGAAGGGCGTGCTGCTGATGCAGTCGAGCGGCGTCGGCAATTGCCCCAACATGATCGCGACCGCCGTGACCTGCCGCTTTCCGCTGCTGATGCTGGTAACCATGCGCGGCGAACATGGCGAGTTCAATCCCTGGCAGTTGCCCATGGGCGGAGCCGCGGGGCCGATGCTGGAGCAGATGGGTACACGCGTCTTCCGCGCCGAGACGCCCGAAAGCGTCGCCGAGACGGTGCGCGCCGCCGCGGGCATCGCCTTCGAGGGGCTGATGCCCGTCGCGGTCCTGCTGGCGCAGAAGCTGATCGGCACCAAGACATTCGGGAAGTGAAGCCATGAACGAACGCGCCAACGATTATCCGATTCGCCGCCGCGAACTGGCTGCCGCCATCATGGCCGACAACCCGGACGCCCTGTTCATCGCCGGCCTCGGCGCAACGGCCTGGGACCTGACGGCCGCAGGCGACCGGCCGACGACCTTTCCGCTGTGGGGGGCGATGGGCGGCGCGGCGGCGATGGGGTTGGGTCTCGCCCTGGCCCAGCCGGAAAGGCGCGTCATCGTGGTCACCGGCGACGGCGAGCAGCTCATGGGTCTGGGCGCGCTGGCCACCGTTGCGGTGCAGCGGCCGGCCAACCTGGCCATCGTCGTCTTCGACAACGAATCCTATGGCGAGACCGGCATGCAGGCGACCCACACGGCCGCCGGGGTGGACCTCGCCGGCGTGGCCCGCGCCGCCGGCTTCCCTCTGGTGCGGACGGCGGCGACGCCCGAGGACGCCCGGGCGGCGCTGCCCGATATCCGTGCAGGCCGCGGCCCGGTCTTCGCGGCGTTCAAGGTGCGCGCCGAGGTTCTGCCCTTCGCCCTGCCGCCCAAGGACGGCGCCTGGTTGAAGGACCGCTTCCGCCGCGCGCTGCTGGGTCCGGCCGCCGTGGGCGAGACGTGACCGCGGCGACAGCCGCAGGCCCTTGGCGCATCGGCGCTCTGCCGTTAGTTTCGGCGCGATTTCCCGGAACGGACAAGAGAGCATCGTGAGCGGCGACAAGGACGACAAGAGCGGGCGCCCGAAGACGCGGAAGATCGGCGCGCTCAAGCAGTTATGGCCCTTCGCCAGACGCTACAAGGTGCTTATCGGCTTTGCCGGCTTCGCGCTGGTAGGCGCCGCCGGCGCGACGCTGGCCATCGGGCAGGCCGTCCGCCGCATGGTGGACTACGGCTTCGGCGGTCCCGGCGATGCCCTCGCCGGCTATCTCGACGAGTATTTCCTGGCGCTGTTCGGCGTCTTCGCGCTGCTGGCGGCCTTCACCTTCGCGCGCTACTGGTCGGTGACCTGGCTGGGCGAGCGGATGGTCGCCGACATCCGCGACGCGGTCTACCGCCACGTGCTGAGGCTGGATCCGGCCTTCTTCGAGAATACCAAGACCGGCGAGGTGATGAGTCGTCTCACGGTCGACACGGAGCTGATCCAGACCGTTGTCGGGTCCAGCGCATCCATGGCGCTGCGCAACCTGCTGATGTTCATCGGCGGGCTGGCCATGCTGATCATCACCAGCCCGAAGCTCGCCGGCATGGTGCTGGCCATCGTGCCGATCGTGATCATCCCCATCATCTTCTTCGGCCGCCGCCTGCGCGGTCTCTCCAGAACCAGCCAGGACCGGGTCGCCGCCGTCAACGCCCGCGCCGAGGAAAGCCTGAATGCGGTGCAGACGGTCCAGGCCTTCACCCAGGAAGCCTACGAGGAGAAGCGCTTCTCCCAGGCCGTCAGCGACACGCTCACGGTGGCGCGCAAGCGCATCCACGTCCGCGCCTGGCTGACCGCGGTGGTGATCCTGCTGATCTTCGGCGCCATCGACGTGGTGCTCTGGCTCGGCGCGACGGACGTGGCGACCGGCGCCATGACCTCGGGCGAGCTGACCGCCTTCGTCTTCTACGCCATCGTCGTCGCCGGCTCGGTCGGTACGCTCTCGGAGATGTGGGGCGATCTGCAGCGCGCCGCCGGGGCGACCGAACGGCTGATGGAACTGCTCACCGTGAACGCTTCGATTGCCGTGCCCGAGAATCCGGTGCCCCTGCCAGAGCGCTCGGAGGGCCGGATCGAGTTCGACAATGTCGTCTTCCGCTATCCCTCGCGCCCGGAGATCGCGGCGCTGAACGGCTTCAGCCTGGCGGTGAACCCGGGCGAGAAGGTCGCCATCGTGGGCCCCAGCGGCGCCGGCAAGTCCACGGTCTTCCAGTTGATGCTGCGGTTCTACGACGCCGAGGCGGGGCGCATCCTGGTCGACGGCGCCGACATCATGCAGGCGGACCCGGTGGAAGTCCGCCGCCGCTACGGTCTGGTCGCCCAGGATCCGGTGATGTTCGCGGCCACGGCCATGGAGAACATCCGCTATGGCCGGCCCGAGGCGAGCGACGAGGAGGTCTTCCGCGCCGCACAGGCCGCCGGCGCGGCGGAGTTCCTGGACCGCCTGCCGGAGGGCTATGACACGCCGCTGGGCGAGCGGGGCCAGCGTCTCTCGGGCGGCCAGCGCCAGCGCATCGCCATCGCCCGGGCGCTGCTGCGCGATCCGTCGATCCTGCTGCTCGACGAAGCCACCTCCGCCCTCGACGCCGAGTCGGAACGCATGGTGCAGGGCGCGCTGGAACTGCTGATGCAGGGCCGC
Source organism: Minwuia thermotolerans (assembly GCF_002924445.1). Taxonomy (NCBI): domain Bacteria; kingdom Pseudomonadati; phylum Pseudomonadota; class Alphaproteobacteria; order Minwuiales; family Minwuiaceae; genus Minwuia; species Minwuia thermotolerans. The sequence continues at coordinate 111,562 of NZ_PIGG01000068.1, read as the reverse complement.
ACCACGCTGGTGATCGCCCATCGCCTCGCCACGGTGCTGAAAGCCGACCGCATCATCGTCATGGACCAGGGCCGCGTGGTGGCCTCAGGTACGCACAAGGAGCTGATGGCCCAGGAAGGGCTCTACGCCCGTCTGGCGAAACTGCAGTTCGACACCGGCCGGGATGCTCTGGGCGGCGAGCAGCCGGCCGATGCGGCCGAGTAGGCGGCCCCGGATCTGCCACGTCTTCGCCGACGGTTTCATGATCGTGGACGGTCGCCGCCTGCCCTGCGCCCTGGGCCGCGGCGGAATCCGGACCGACAAGCGCGAGGGCGACGGCGCGACGCCGGCGGGCCTGTTCTCCCTGCGCTGCGTGCACTACCGCACGCACCGCGCCGGGACGCCGCTCACCACGCTCTCCCGCCAGCCGATCCTGCGCAGCCATGGCTGGTGCGACGATCCCGCCTCCCCGCTCTACAACCGGCTCGTCCGGCTGCCCTTCCCGGCCCGTCACGAACGGCTCTGGCGGCAGGACAGGCTCTACGACGCCCTCGTCACCATCGGTCACAACGACCGCCCCGCCCGACCGGGGCGGGGGAGCGCGATCTTCATCCACGTGATGCATCCCGAAGGGGAGCCCACCGAAGGCTGCGTGGCCCTGCGGCCCGCCGACATGCGGTGGCTGCTCCGGCGGGCGAGGCCCGGCGATATGGTGCGCATCGCGCCGCCGGAGCGGAAATCGCCCGGCTTGCCGCTACGGCAGGACTTGCGGAAGCGCCGGGCTTGTGCTGGCGTTGCGATTAACTGACCGCCATTCAGCAGGAGATGACAATGGCTACGCTGGAAGAGATCACCGAGGGCATGCGTCAGCGGGTGGGCGACGATTCGGGCCTCGATGCCACGCTGAAGTTCGATTTCGGCGACGATGGGGTGATCTACGTCGACGGCGAATCCACGCCGAACACCGTCTCCAACGAGGACAAGGACGCCGACTGCACCATGAAGATCTCCAAGGAGAACTTCCTGAAGATGGTGAACGGCGAACTCGACGGCACCACAGCCTTCATGATGGGCAAGCTGAAGATCGAGGGGAACATGGGCGTCGCGATGAAATTGCAGAGCGTCCTGAAATAGTTCGGAGGCGCTGGCCGCTTCATTGACCTTGGTGCAAAGAGAAAGGGCGGCCTGGGGAGGAGACGGCCGCCCTTTCCTTGCATTCGAGCCGAGCGCCATTTTGGGGAGGAGACGCGACCTTGTCGGCTCGAAACCGGCGATGTTCTAAAAACGAATCAATTCAGCTACTACAAAGTCTGACGCAAGAAAATCCAAAAACCAACCGGAACGTTTTTTGCGCCGCAGCACGTTTGCTGCACTGCAACAACTAAGCACGCGTCATCCCCCTGTCAAGCACCGGACACTGGAAAATTTCCGCATCTGCGTATATCGAGGTCGCCCCCGGCCGTGCGGAGACCAGAACATGACGGACGTCACACTCGCCGACATCGAGGCAGCCGCCGACCGTATCCGCGGCGCGGTGCGGCGCACGCCGCTGTTCCGTCCCGACCCGGTGGCGGGCCGCCAGGCCGGCTGCGCCCTCCATCTGAAACTGGAGAACCTGCAGCTTGCCGGCTCCTTCAAGGCACGTGGCGCGGCCAATACCGCACTCTCGCTGCCGCCGGAGGAACTGCGCCGGGGACTGGTCACGGCCTCGGGCGGCAATCACGGCCTGGGCGTGGCGGCGGCGGCGAAGGCCGCCGGCATCCCGGCCGCGATCTACCTCTCGTCGAACGCCACGCCCGACAAGATCAGCCGCCTGGAGAGCTTCGGCGCGGAGGTCATCGTCGAGGGCGAGGTCTGGGATGACGCCAACGCCCTGGCGCTGGCCCGCGCGGAACGCGACGGGCGGACCTATGTCCATCCCTTCGCACAGGCTTCGGTGATCGCCGGTCAGGGCACGGTGGCGCTGGAACTGCTCGAGGATCTGCCGGACGTCGAGACCGTCGCCATCGCCATCGGCGGCGGCGGGCTGATTTCCGGCGTCGCCACCGCGTTGAAGGCCCGCAACCCGAGTATCCGCATCATCGGCGTCGAGGCCGAAGGCGCGCCGACCCTGAAGCGTTCGCGCGACGCCGGCGAACTGATCACCCTGGAGAAGATCACCACCCGCGTCGCCACGCTCGCGCCGCGGCGGTCGGCCCAGATCAATCTCGACATCGTCTCGCGCCTGGTCGACGACATCGTCCTGGTGTCCGACGAGGAGATGATCGACGCCGCGCGCTGGCTCTGGTCGCAATGCGCCATCGCCGCGGAGATGGCTGGCGCCGCCGGACTCGCCGCCGTGCTGCAGCGCCGCTTTCCGTGCCGCGCCGACGAGAAGGTCGGCGTCCTGGTCTGCGGCGCCGGCACCGACGGGATGCCGCGCTAGATCAGGACCAGAGCGAGCCCGAGCAAGGCGGATATTCCCAGCACCGCCAGCATCCCGAGGCGCGCGCCGAACAGCAGCGCCGCGCTGAGCGCCGCCAGCGCGATCACGCGCCAGTCGACGCTCGCCAGGTCGGGAGTCCACAGGCGCAGGGCCCCGTGCTCGACGGCCTCGACGTCGGCGAAGGCGATGTGCAGGAAGAACCACAGCGCCAGGTTCAGGATCACGCCCACGACCGCCGCCGTAATCGCCGAGAGCGCGCCGCGCAGCCGGGGCTGGTCCGAGATCCAGTCGATGAAGGGCGCGCCGGCGAATATCCACAGGAAACACGGCGCGAAGGTCACCCAGAGCGTCACCGCCGCGCCGGCGACGCCGAGCCAAAGCCCGCCTTCGCGCCAGGCGGCAAGAAAGCCCACGAACTCGGTCACCAGGATCAGCGGACCCGGTGTCGTCTCCGCCAGTCCGAGCCCGTGCAGCGTCTCCTCGGGCGTCAGCCAGCCGAAGGCGACGACCACATCCTGCGCCATGTAGGCCAGCACCGCATAGGCGCCGCCGAAGGTCACGACGGCCAGCCGCGAAAAGAACGCGCCGATGTCGGTGAGGATTGGCTGGGCGCCGAAGGCGTGAAGCAGCGCGAAGGGCGCGAACCATATCAGCAGCCAGATCGTCACCGTGCCCGCCAGACGCCGCACCGCCCCGGGCCGTGCGGCGGGCGGCGGCTCGTGGACTTCGCCCGAGCGATCCCCCCGCAGCCAGCCGAATGCAGCCGCCGCGAGCACGATCAGCGGATAGGGCAGGTCCAGGAAGAAGATCGCGACGAAGGACGCGAGCGCGACAGCCCAGCTCGCCGCACCGGCCAGCGCCCTGCGGCTGATGCGGACCAGCGCCTGCACAATGACAACGGCGACCGCGGCGCCGACGCCCAGAAACAGCGCGGCCACAAGCCGGAGATCGCCCCATTCCGCGTAGATCATGGCCAATGCCAGCACCACCGCCGCGCCGGGCAGCACGAAGGAAAGGCCCGCCGCCAGACCGCCGGCGACGCCATGCAGCCGCCAGCCGGCATAGGTGGCGAGCTGCATCGCCTCGGGCCCCGGCAGCAGCATGCAGAAGTTGAGGCCGTTGAGGAACGGCCGCTCGCCGAGCCAGCCGCGCTGCTCGACGATCTCGCGGTGGATAAGTGCGATCTGGGCCGCCGGTCCGCCGAAGGAGAGAAGCCCGATCCGGAGCCAGACGCCGAGCGCCTCGGCGAAGCCCGGTCCGGTCGCGCGTTCGCTCGGCATTGGTTCGGCTCCCCGGGGACGCGCGATCGAGAGCTGACTGCTACCCAATTCCCGTGACAGCGGCAAGGCAATGACTTCCGTCGCCAGCCGATCAGGCTTACATGGCTCGAAGCCGCCATGGAGAAGAACCGATGAACCGGACCGACGAACCCGCCGTGGTCGAAAGCTGGAACGAGTGGGATCCGCTCCGTCACGTCATCGTCGGCCGCGCCGACGGCGGCTGCATTCCCCCGCCCGAACCGGCGCTGGACGCCAAGGTGCCCGAGGACAGCGACATGCGCGGCCAGTGGGGACCGCGCTCGCAGGAGACGGTCGACCGCGCCAACGAGCGGCTCGACGCCTTCGCGAGGCTGCTGGAAAAGCGCGGCGTCCGCGTCGACCGCCCGACGCCGATCGACTTCAACCAGCCCATCGCCACGCCGGACTGGCGCACCGAGAGCATGTTCGGCTGCATGCCGCCGCGCGACGTGCTGCTGACCGTCGGCAAGGAGATGCTGGAAGCCACCATGTCCTACCGCTGCCGCTGGTTCGAATATCTCTGCTATCGCCCCCTGCTGCAGCGCTACTGTGAGGACGATCCGGCGATGCGCCACGAGGCGGCGCCCAAGCCCCGGCTCACCGACGCCGACTATCGGTCGGACTATCTGTCGGAGCGGATAGGCGTCGAGAAGCGGCTGAAATGGACGGCGGAGAAACACTTCGTCACCACCGAGGAAGAGCCGCTGTTCGATGCGGCGGACGTGCTCCGCTTCGGCCGCGACCTGGTGGTCCAGCATGGCTTCACCACCAATCTGAAGGGCATCGACTGGCTCCGCCGGCACTTCCCCGATCACCGGGTCCATGCGGTGAACTTCCCCGGGGACCCCTACCCGATCCACATCGATGCGACCTTCACACCGATCCGCCCGGGGCTGATCCTGAACAACCCTGACCGCCGCCTGCCCGATGACCAGCGCGGCCTGTTCGAGCGCAATGGCTGGGAGATCGTCGACGCCGCGCGGCCGGCCCACAACAGCCCGCCGCCGCTCTGTTATTCATCCGTGTGGCTGTCGATGAACGTACTCGTGCTCGACCCGAAGACGGTCTGCGTCGAGGCCACCGAGGTCCACCAGATGGAGCAGCTCGACCGGCTGGGCATGGAAGTGGTCCCGGTCGATCTGCGCGACGCCTACGCCTTCGGCGGCGGCCTGCACTGCGCCACGGCCGATGTCCGACGCGAGGGCGCCCGCGAGGACTACTTCCCGAAGGGATGACGCCGGCAGAAAATACGCGTTCGACCTTACGTGGCGGTAAACCGTTTGCCTTGAAGACACCGCAGGAATGGGCAACATTGCCCTCACAGAACAACACCCGGGAGACGCCGTCATGGACCTCAATTTCGCCGCCGAAGACGAGGCTTTCCGCCAGGAAGTCCGCGACTTCCTCGACAAGGCCTTCGACGACGAACTCCGCGCGGCGATGAAGAAGACCCGCGCCGGCTACATGCCCAAGCACCTGCACATCCGCTGGCAGAAGGCGCTGCACGAGAAGGGCTGGGCCACGCCGCACTGGCCGGTCGAGTATGGCGGCTGCGGCTGGACGCCGACGCAGAAGTACATCTTCGACGCCGAGATGTCGGCCGCCGGTGCGCCGATCACCATCCCCTTTGGCCCGCGCATGCTGGCGCCCGTGCTGATGAAGTTCGGCTCCCAGAAGCAAAAGGACGAGTTCCTGCCGAAGATCCAGTCCTCCGACATCATCTTCTGCCAGGGCTACTCCGAGCCCGGGTCCGGCTCCGACCTCGCCAGCCTGAAGATGAAGTGCGAGGACAAGGGCGATCACTGGCTGCTGAACGGCTCCAAGATCTGGACGTCGGTCGCCCAGTACGCCGACTGGATCTTCTGCCTGGTGCGCACCTCCAACGAGGGCAAGCCGCAGGAGGGCATCTCCTTCGTGCTGGTGCCGATGGACGCCGACGGCGTGACCGTCGACCCGATCATCACCGCCGACCTGCCCGAGAAGGGCTATCAGGAGGTCAACCAGGTCTTCTTCGAGGACGTGAAGATCCCGAAGGAGAACATGGTGGGCGAGCCCAACAAGGGCTGGACCTACGCCAAGTACCTGCTGGAGTTCGAGCGCGGCGGCACCTACAGCCAGGGGCTCAAGCGCGGCATGGAGAAGGTGCGCCAGATCGCCTCGGAAGAGCGCGAGTTCGGCGAGCGCGTGATCGACGACCCGGTCTTCCGGAAGAAGATGGCGGACGCGCAGTCGCTGATCCACGCCATGGAGTTTACCGAGCTGCGGGTGCTCGGCCGGCTGTCGCAAGGCCAGAACCCGGGCCCGGAGAGCTCCATGATCAAGTGCCGCGGCTCGGAACTGCAGCAGCTCGTCTCCGAGCTCGCCTTCGAGGCCGCCGGCATCAAGCAGGCGCCGTTCCAGCCGCTGAAATGGGGCTCCAACGAGCCGCCGATCGGCCCCGAATGGGCCTCAGGCGTCGGCCCGCGGATGTACAACTACCGCAAGGTCTCGATCTACGCCGGCTCCAACGAGATCCAGCGCAACATCATGGCGAAGCTGGTCCTGGGACTCTGATTTCCCGTGCTTGAGGGAACCGGGAAGTAATGGAATCACTTCGGCGTCCCGGGACTTGACCCCGGGACCCAGTTCTTCGGTTCGCTCGGCGCCGGGATCAGGTCCCGGCGCGGGCAATGAGGGGCGGGCACGTTTCTGACGCTCAGCCGCCGGTCCACTTCCGGGCTTCGGCGAGAATGGTGTCGTTGAGCGGGATCGGCCCGTTGGCATCGAGAAAGACAACCGTGCCGGTCGCCGTGGCGACGCAGACGCCGTCCTTGAAGATGCCCTGGCCCACGGTCATCGAGGTCCGGCCGATCCGCGCGATGCGGGTGCCGATCTCGACCTCGCCGGGATAGTGCGTCTCGCGCAGGAAGTTCACCGTCACCGAGGCCGCGATGAAGCGCTCGCCCGGCCCGCAGAGCGGATGGATATGCCGGCGCATCAGGTCCAGCCGGCCGGTCTCGGCATAGGCCGCATAGGCCACATTGTTGACGTGGTTGGCCATGTCGGTGTCCGAGAACCGGATCCGGTCGGTCATCCAGTGCGGATAGCCGGCCCGGTCGGTCAGGTCCGGCAACCCCTCGGGACGGTTCATCAGACCGTCCAGGTGGAACCGGAGTTCAGCAGTTCCTCGATCGAGTTGATCTTCGCCGAGGATTTCGCCACCTGGAGCTGCTCGCTCACCGCGGCGTCGTAGGTCTTGTCGGCCGGATTGTCGTAGAGCACGCCGATGGCCACGGGGAAGTCCGGGCGGTCCATCGCCGCCAGCATCTGCGCCAGCATGTGGTTGGTCTGGTCGTGCACCAGGATGTCGTCCTCGGTGACGCCGTCCTTGCCGAGCTCCGCGACGGAGAGCTTCAGCGTCTTCGGATCGAGGCGCAGGCCCTTGTCGTTGTCCTTGCCGAACAGCAGCGGTTCGCCGTGGCGGACATGGATCTGGGCGTCGCCGGCAATCGCCTTGTCGGTGATGTCGCCGAAGACCTCGTCGTTGTAGACGATGCAGTTCTGCAGGATCTCCACGAAGGACGTGCCCTTGTGGGCATGGGCCTGCTGCAGGATGCCGGGCAGCTCCTTCTGGCCGCGGTCGATACCGCGGGCGACGAAGCGCGCGCCGACGCCCAGCGCCATGACGCAGGCTGACAGCGGCGCGTCGATGGAACCCGCCGGCGTCGAGGGCGAGCGGGTGCCCAGCCGCGAGGTCGGCGAGGCCTGCCCCTTGGTCAGGCCGTAGATCTCGTTGTTGAACAGCAGGAAGTTCACGTCGACGTTCCGCCTGAGCATGTGCATGACGTGATTGCCGCCGATCGAGAGCGCGTCGCCGTCACCGGAGACGATCCAGACGTCCAGTTCCGGATTGGACAGCTTGATGCCCGTCGCGAAGGCCGGCGCGCGGCCGTGGATGGTGTGGAAGCCGTAGGTCTCGATGTAATAGGGGAAGCGCGCGGCGCAGCCGATCCCGGAGACGAAGACGGTCTTCTCCCGCGGCGTGCCGATGTCGGCCAGCGCCTTCTGGACGCCCTTGAGGATGGCGTAGTCGCCGCAGCCCGGACACCAGCGCACTTCCTGGTCGGTCGCGAAGTCCTTGGGCGTTAGCTTGATGGCTGTCTGCTCGTTCATCTTCTTACGCTCCTTCGCCATCGAGCGCGCGGCGGATGGCGGCTTCGATCTCGCGGATCTTGAAGGGCTGGCCCTGCACCTTGGTCAGAGGCTCCACGTCGAGCACGTACTCGGCGCGCAGCACGGTGGAGAGCTGCCCGGTGTTCAGTTCGGGACAGATGACCTTGTCGAAACCGCGCAGCAGGTCGCCCAGATTGCGCGGCAACGGCCAGATGTGGCGCAGATGGGCGTGCGCCACCTTGTAGCCCTGTTCGCGCATGTTGCTGACCGCGCGGGAGATGGCCCCGAAGGTCGAACCCCAACCGATGATCACCAGATCGTCGTCCGCCTCGCCCTGCTCCAGCGCCTGTTCGGGAATGAAGTCGGCGACACGGGCGATCTTGTCGTGGCGCACGTCGGTCATGCGCTGATGGTTCATCGCATCGTAGGAGATGTGGCCCGAATCGTAGTCCTTCTCGATGCCGCCGATGCGGTGCATCAGCTCGGGCGTCCCGGGCACGGCCCAGGCGCGCGCCAGGGTCTCCTTGTCGCGCAGATAGGGCGAAAAGCCTTCGGCCTTCTCGTGGAACTTCACCGGAAACTTCTCGTAGGTGGAGAAGTCCGGAATCTGCCAGGGTTCGGCCGCGTTGGCGATGTAGCCGTCGGTCAGCAGCATGACGGGTGTCATGAACTTCACCGCCAGCCGGCAGGCCTCGATCGCGGCGTCGAAACAGTCGCCCGGGCCGTGCGCCGCCACCACCACCAGCGGACTGTCGGCGTTGCGGCCGTAGACGGCCTGATAGAGATCGGACTGCTCGGTCTTGGTCGGCATGCCGGTCGAGGGGCCCGCGCGCTGCGAGTTCACGACGACCAGCGGCAGTTCGACCATGATGGCGAGGCCGATGGCTTCGGTCTTCAGCGCGATGCCGGGCCCGGAGCTGGAGGTGATGCCGAGCTGTCCGGCATAGGAGGCGCCGATGGCCGAACAGACGGCCGCGATCTCGTCCTCCGCCTGGAAGGTGGTGATGCCGAACTGCTTCAGCCGCGAGAGCGTGTGCAGCAGCGACGACGCCGGCGTGATCGGATAGGAGCCGAAGAACATCGGCAGTTCGGCGAGCTGCGCGCCGGCGACCAGGCCCCAGGCCAGCGCCTCGGCGCCGGCGACGTTGCGGTACCGGCCCGGCTCGATCTTCGCCTGGGGCACCTGATAGCCCAGGATCTCGCCCGGCAGTTCCACGGTCTCGCCATAGGCGTGCCCGGCGTTGAGCGCGGCGATGTTGGCCGCCGCGGTCTCGGGCTTGGACTTGAACTTGTCCTCGAGCCAGTCGATCGACGGCTGGCGGTCGCGGCCGTAGAGCCAGTAGATCAGCCCCAGCAGCCACATGTTCTTGCAGCGCAGGCCGTCCTTGTTGCCCAGACCGAATTCCTTCACCGCCTCCAGCACCAGCCGTGAGACGTCGATCTCGATGACCTCGTAGCCGTCGAGGGAACCGTCTTCCAGCGGATTGCTGTCATAACCGGCCTTGCGCAGGTCGCGGTCCTTGAAGGTGCCGGCGTCGACGATGACCAGCCCGCCATCGCGCAGGCCGTCCAGGTTCACCTTCAGCGCCGCCGGGTTCATCGCCACCAGCACGTCGGGCTGGTCGCCGGCTGTCAGGATCTCCCGGCCGCCGAAATTGATCTGGAATGCCGAGACGCCGAAGGTGGTGCCGGCCGGAGCGCGAATCTCTGCCGGAAAATCCGGAAACGTCGCAAGGTCGTTGCCCGTCAGTGCCGTCGAATGGGTGAACTGCGAGCCTGTGAGCTGCATGCCGTCACCGGAGTCGCCGGCGAAACGCACGACGACCGATTCCAGTACCTCGCGCTTACCGCCGCGCGGCTCGATGATCTCTGCCGTATTGGACATGAAGACTGTCTGCCTGGTTCCTGATGATCACTCGCGTCCTCCCCGACGCGATTAGCGGCACCGAACATGTCGTGGCTCGGCCCGGACCGCAAACATAAGGCTATGGGGTTCGTGCGGCAACGGTTGCGGTCAACAAACGGCCGTGCGCGTCCCGCATGGCGCCGGTCCGGGCAAATTGCCGCTGGGAAGTGCGCCCGTTCGGACATAGGGTCCGGCCCATGGATGACAAGGAGCGGATCGCCAAGCGTCTGGCCCGGGCGGGCATCGCCAGCCGCCGGGAGGCCGAGCGCATGATCGAAGCAGGCCGGGTGAAACTGAATGGCCAGGTGCTGAAGTCGCCCGCGGTCAATGTGGGCCCGGACGACACGATCGAGGTCGACGGCAAGGCGGTCGGCGAACCCGATTCGATTCGTCTCTGGCGTTATCACAAGCCCGCGGGCCTGCTGACGACGGCGCGCGACGACCTGGGACGGGCCACGATCTACGATCACCTTCCGAAACGCCTGCCCCGGGTGGTGCCGGTGGGCCGGCTGGACCTGAATTCGGAGGGGCTGCTGCTGCTCACCAATGACGGCGGCCTGAAGCGCGGTCTGGAACTGCCCGGCAATGCCTGGACGCGCACCTACCGGGTGCGCGCCTACGGCGCGGTGAAACCGGAACTGCTGGAAGACCTGAAACGGGGCATCACCGTCGACGGCGAGAAGTTCGGCACCATCGAGGTCACGGCGGAGCGCAGCGGCGGACGCAACACGTGGCTCACGGTCTCCCTCAACGAAGGCCGCAACCGGGAAGTCCGCCGCGCGCTGGACGCCGTAGGCCTGACGGTGAACCGGCTGATACGCACCGCCTATGGCCCCTTCCGTCTGGGCGAACTGGGGAGCGGCCAGGTGGTCGAGGTGCCGGGCAACGAACTGCGCCGGGCCGCGCGCGGTCTGGTCGACATACCGAGGACGCGGGATGCGGATCGTCGGCGGTAGTTTCCGCGGGCTGACACTGGCGGAGGTGCATGCCGGCGGCATCCGTCCGACCTCCGACCGCAGCCGGGAGGGACTGTTCAACATCCTGGCGCACAACCCCGCCTATGCGGGCGATGACGGCCCCGCTCCGGCCGGGATGGACGTGCTCGACGTCTTCGCCGGCACCGGCGCGCTGGGCCTGGAGGCGCTTTCGCGCGGCGCGGCCAGCGTCGCCTTCATGGAAAAGGCGCCCGCGGCGCTGAAAATCCTGCGAGCCAACATCGCCCGCGCCGGCGCCAGCGCCGCAACCCGCGTGCTGGAGGCCGACGCCACCCGGCCCGGCCGGGCGCGCGGGACGTTCGGCCTGGTGCTGATGGACCCGCCCTATGGCGAAGGTCTGGCGGAAAGGGCGCTCGCGGCGTTGCAGGACGGCTGCTGGCTGGCGGAAGCCGCGCTGGCGGTCATCGAGACGGACCGGCGCGAGGAGCTGGCATTGCCCGGCGGTTTCGAGAAGCTCGACGAGCGCATCTACGGCCGCGCCCGCCTGCATTTCGCCCGGCGCGGATAAGTCGCATCAACCACATCGCTCCCGGACCCCACCTGTCGGATCAAGCCGCCACGCACGCACGGTGTATCGACAAGAACAAGGGAGTAGTCCAATGAGCGACGCAGTCTATCGCCGGATCGAGGTCGTCGGATCGTCCACCAGGAGCGTCGAGGACGCCATCCAGGGCGCCGTCGCCCGCGCCAATGAAACGCTGCGCCATGTCGACTGGTTCGAGGTCGCGGAAACCCGCGGCCATGTCGAGAACGGCAAGATCGCGCACTATCAGGTGGTGGTGAAGGTCGGCTTCCGGATGGACGACTGACCCGCGAAAGCGGGGCGGGTTCATCCACTCGACGCTGTCGCCCTTGGACTCGATCCAAGGGCCCAGAATGACAAACGAACTGGGTCCTGGGGTCAAACCCCAGGACGCCAGGCGATCCAATCACTTCGAAAAACGATCAACTGAAGTCCGGCCGGGGATCGCCTTCCAGGATCGCGAACAGCAGGTGGTCGCGCCAGCGGCCGTCGATCCTGAGATACTGCCGCGCATAGCCTTCCTCGGAGAATCCGCACTTGCGCAGCAGGTCGCTGCTCGGCTCGTTCTCGGGCAGGCAGGCCGCCTCGACGCGGTGAAGCCCCATCTCGCCGAAGGCCCAGTCGACGACAAGCGTGAGCGCCGCGGCCATATAGCCCCGGCGAGCGAAGCGCCGGCCCATCCAGTAGCCGGCGGAGGCCGACTGGGTAACGCCACGGCGCACGTTCGACAGCGTCAACCCGCCCAGAAGCTGGTCGTCGTCCAGGGAAAAGATGAAGAAGGCATAGGCCTGATCGGCCCGCGCATCGCGCTGATAGAGCCGGACGCGGCGGCGGAAGCTGAGACGCGAGAGCGCGTCGGCGGGCCATGTCGGTTCCCACGGCTCCAGGAACGCGCGGCTCTCGGCGCGGACCTCGGCCCACATGCGCCAGTCGTTCGCTATGGGCGGCCGCATGTAGATACGCGGCCCCTTCAGGACCGGTCGCGCGTCCTCGCTCGACATGCCCGCGAACATCGGTCCGCCGCCTCCTCCGTCAAGTGCGGTATCGTACCACAAACGGTGCGGACTGAACCTGCAATGCGGGTCTACCGGAACCGCGCCCTGAGCCGGTCATGGTCTTCCGGCCGGGCCGGGCCGATGGCCGCGACCGCCGGATCGGGCGCATGCTCGAACAGGCGGTGCGCCACACGGCGCACGGTGGCGGCGTCGACCGCATCGACGCGGGCCAGCCAATCGCCGACGTCCTGCGGCGCGCCATAGATCAGCACCTGGCGGGCGAGTTGCTCCAGCCGCGCCGCCGAGCTTTCCAGCGACATCACCATGCCGGCCTTGATCTGAGCGCGGGACCGGGCGGTTTCCTCCTCGGCGGCGTCGTGGGCCACGCGGCGGATCTCCTCGGCCAGCACCGGCACCAGCTCGCCGAGTTGCTCGGGATCGGTGGCGGCGTAGACGCCGATCATGCCGCCGTCGACCATGGAACCTGCGAAACTGAACACCGAATAGGCGAGGCCGCGGCGTTCACGCACCTCCTGGAAGAGACGCGAGGACATGCCCCCGCCCAGCAGATTCGACATCACCTGCACGGCCGTGAAGTCGGCGTCGTGATAGTCCACGCCGTCGATGCCGAGCGCCAGATGGACCTGCTCGATCCTGCGCTCGTCGATCACCGAGCCGCCGTGCCAGCGGGCGGGCTCCGGCGGTGCCATCGCCCGGGCCGGCACATGCCCGAAGCGCGCCTCGGCCAGTTTGAGGAAATCGTCGGGATCGACCGCGCCCGCGGCGGCGACCACCAGGCGGGAGGCATCGTAGCCCCGGTCCATGAATGTCTGCAGTTCATCGCGGCGGAACGCGCCGACGCGCTCGGGCCGGCCCAGGATGGAACGGCCCACGGCCTGGCCGGGAAAGGCGGCCGCCTGCAGGTTGTCGAAGATCACGTCGTCGGGCGTATCGTTGACCTGTGCGATCTCCTGGCGGATCACGTCGCGCTCGCGGCGGAGTTCGTCCTCGGGGAAGGTGGAAGCCAGCACGATGTCGGCGATCAGATCGACCGCGAGTTCCAGGTCGTCCTTCAGCACCCGGGCGTAATAGGCGGTCTGTTCCCGGCTGGTATAGGCGTTGATGTAGCCGCCCGCGCCCTCGATCTCCTCGGCGATCTGCAGCGCCGAGCGCCGGGCCGTACCCTTGAAGGCCATGTGTTCCAGCATGTGGGCGAGGCCGTTCTCCTCCTCGCGCTCGTGGCGGGCGCCGATATCGACCCAGACGCCGACGGACGTGGTCTCGACATGCGGCATGGGCGCGACGGCGACGCGCAGCCCGTTCGAAAGCGTGTGCATCGTCTCTTCGGTCATGCGGCGATCCGCGCCCGCTCGCCGATGAACTTCTGCAATGCGGCCAGATCGTTGGGCAGATCGGCGGCCCGCTCGGGCCGCTCCATCAGGTCACCGAGCCGCTCCGGCAGGGCCGGCCGGAAGCCGACGGCGCGCTCGACGGCGTCGGGGAACTTCGCCGGATGCGCGGTCGCCAGGCTGATCAGCGGCGTCTCTGCAGGCACGTCCCCGGCGGCGCGGGCCTTGCGTGCTGCCGCGGTGCCTACGGCGGTGTGCGGGTCGAGGACCTCGCCGGTCTCGGCGTGCATGCGCCGCATCTCGGCCAGTGTCTCCTCCTCGTCGATGCGGGCGGAGGCGAAGCCCGCCTGCACCTGCGCCAGGGCCGCGGGCGGAATCTCGAAGCCGCCCGACTGCCTCAGGCTGTCCATCATGGCGCGGACGCGGATCCCGTCGCGGCCGGTGATCTCGTAGAGCAGCCGCTCGAAATTGGAAGCGACCTGGATGTCCATGGACGGGCTCATCGTCGGAACCACGCCCTGCCGGCGATAGGCGCCGGTCTCGAAGAAACGATGCAGGATGTCGTTGACGTTCGCGCCCACGACCAGGCGGTCCACCGGCAGACCCATGCGCCGGGCGATATGGCCGGCGAAGACGTTGCCGAAATTGCCTGACGGCACCGAGAACGCGACGGGCCGCCGCCCCGCCCCCAGCGCCATGACGCCGTGGACGTAGTAGACGACCTGCGCGGCGACGCGGGCCCAGTTGATCGAGTTCACCGCCGAGAGGTTCATGCGGTCGCGGAAGGCGAGATCGCCGAAGGCCGCCTTGACCAGGGCCTGGCAGTCGTCGAAGTCGCCGTCGACAGCGATGGCGTGAACGTTCGCGTCCTCGACGGTCGTCATCTGCCGGCGCTGCACGTCGGACACCCGCCCCTTCGGGAACAGGATGAAGATGTCGACGGCGTCGCGGCCGCGGCAGCCCTCGATCGCCGCCGAGCCGGTATCGCCGGAGGTTGCGCCGAGGATGGTGACGCGCTCGCCGCGGCGCTTCAGGGCATGGTCGAACAGCCGGCCCAGCGCCTGCAGGGCGAAATCCTTGAACGCCAGCGTCGGCCCGTGGAACAGCTCCATCAGCCAGTCATTGGGGCCGATCTGCTTCAGCGGCGCGATCGCCGCGTGATCGAAGACGCCATAGGTGTCGCGCGTCAGGCGTTCGAGATCGCCGCGCGGCATGGCGTCGTCGACGAAGGGCGCCAGCACCGCCGCCGCGAGGCCCGCGTAGTCCAGGCCGGCCAGCCCGTCCGTGCTCAGCGCCGGCGCGGATTGGGGCACGTAGAGACCGCCGTCCCGCGCCAGGCCCGTCAGCAGGACATCCTCGAAATTCAGATCGGGGGCTTCGCCCCGCGTGCTCACATAGTTCAAGACGCTCTCACTCCGTCGCCGCCGCGTCCTTCTAGTGCAATTGCGCCGCGGGCGAAACCACGCGCGAGCGGCGCGTGCGTCGCCGCCGTGCGGCTGATAGTCTGCGGCGCTGTATCGACGAACAACGACAACAATGGGGAGTGGTTCCGATGACCTACCAGCCGTCCGTTCCCAACGATCTGGACGCCTTCTGGCTGCCCTTCACGCCCAACCGGCAATTCAAGAAGGAGCCCCGCCTGGTGGTGTCGGCGAAGGACATGCACTACACCTCCGCTGACGGTCGCCGGATCCTGGACGGCTCCGCCGGTCTCTGGTGCGTCAACGCCGGCCACGCCCGCGAGAGGATCGTGGACGCCATCAAGCGCAGCGCCGAGACGCTCGATTTCGCGCCGTCCTTCATGTACGCGAACCCGATGGCGTTCGAACTGGCGACGAAGATCGCCGAGCTCACGCCGGACCCGCTGAACCGCATCTTCTTCACCAATTCCGGCTCCGAGGCCGTCGACACGGCGCTGAAGATCGCGCTGGCGTATCACCGCGCCCGCGGCGAAGGCCAGCGCACCCGGCTGATCGGGCGGGAGCGCGGCTATCACGGCGTCGGCTTCGGCGGCATCTCGGTCGGCGGCATCGTCAAGAACCGCAATGTCTTCGGCTCCCTGCTGACCGGCGTCGATCACCTGCCCCATACCCATCTGCCGGCGAAGAACGCCTTCACGAAGGGCGAGCCGGAGCACGGCGCCGAACTGGCCGACGAATTGGAGCGGATCGTGCAGCTTCACGACCCGTCCACCGTCGCCGCGGTGATCGTCGAGCCCATGGCCGGCTCCACCGGCGTGCTGGTGCCGCCGAAGGGCTATCTGAAGCGCCTCCGGGAGATCTGCGACGCCCACGGCATCCTGCTGATCTTCGACGAGGTAATCACCGGGTTCGGCCGTCTCGGCACCGCCTTCGCAGCGCAGCGTTTCGGCGTCACGCCGGACCTGATGACCATGGCCAAGGGCCTGACCAACGCCGCCGTGCCGATGGGCGCGGTCGCCGCGCGCGACGACATCTACGAGACCTTCATGACCGGGCCGGAGCACGTGATCGAGCTGTTCCACGGCTATACCTACTCCGCCCATCCGATGGCCTGCGCCGCCGGCATCGCCGCCCTCGACCTCTACAAGGAGGAGAAGCTGTTCGACCGGGTCGCCGGACTGGAGGACTACTGGCAGGAAGCCGTCCATGGCCTGGCCGACGCGCCCAACGTCATCGACATCCGCAATATCGGCCTGGTCGGGGCCATCGAGCTGAAGGCGAAGGAGGGCGCGCCGGGCAAGCGCGGCTTCGATGCCATGGTGCGCGCCTTCGAGAAGGGCGCGATGATCCGGGTGACCGCCGATATCATCGCACTGTCGCCGCCGTTCATCATCTCGAAGGATCAGATCGACGAACTGATGGCGACCGTCCGCGAGGTGCTGGAGGACGTCGAGTAGTACGTCTGCCCGCCCCGGGACTCGATCCCGGGGCCCAGCCCCTTTGAACTCGCGTACTGGGTACCGGGGTCAAGCCCCGGTACGGGCCGGCAGTTCACAGGCGGGCATGACTACGAAGATCACGGATCGAGAGACGGGCGGCTGTTCAGCGTCTCCACGTCGAAGCCGGCTGTCATCTTGTATTGCCTGGCCGTATCGGCCAGTTCGCCCTCGCCGATGACGTCGTGTACGTCGGCGAAGCCTTCCGGCGCGCGTTCCTCGACAAGCTGCATCACCTGCTCCGGCCCGTTGCCGCGGTTCGCCAGCACGATGGCCGAGGTCGGCGGACGGCGCTCGGCGTCATAGGCCGCCAACGCGGCCGCCGGGTCGTCACGGCGCGCCAGTTCCAGCGCCAGCACGCGGCCGTCGATGATGGCCTGCGACGCGCCGTTGGAGCCGATGGGATACATCGGATGCGCGGCGTCGCCCAGCAGCGTCACCCGCCCGAAGCTCCATTGCGGGACGGGATCGCGGTCGACCATTGGGTATTCGTATATCGCCCGCGCGCCGCGGATTATCTCCGGCACGTCGAGCCAGCCGAAGTCCCAGCTCTCGAAGGCGGGCAGGAACTCCTCGATCCGGCCCGGCCGGTTCCAGTCTTCGCGCCGCCAGGGCGGGTCGGTGGGATAACGGATCTCGGCGATCCAGTTGATCAGCGCACGGCCCTCGTCCAGATGCCTGCGCGAGATCGGGTAGCAGACGAACTTCTGGTTGGCATGGCCCGCCATGACCATGGAGCGGCCCGTCAGATAGGCCGGCCCCTCCGTGGTCGCCCGCCAGAGCACACAGCCATTCCAGATCGGCGCGCCCTCATCCGGATAGAAGCCGGCGCGGACGGTCGAATGGATGCCGTCGGCGCCGATCAGGACGTCGCCCTGCACCTCGTCGCGCGCCGCGCCGCCCGAGCGGCTGCGGAAATGCGCGGTGACGCCGGCGCCGTCCTGCTCGAAGCCCGTCAGTTCGTGATCGGTCTTCAGCCGCGCCGCGCCAAGACGTTCGATCACCGCGTCGCGCAGGATCACCTGCAGTTCACCCCGGGCGATCGAGAACTGCGGCCAGTTGTAGCCGGCGTCCCGCCCGCGCGGCTCGCGCCAGATGCGCTGGCCGTGACGGTTGGCGTAGATCAGTTCGGCTGTCGGAATTGCGACTGTCTCGAGCCTTTCCGCCAGACCGAGTTCGGTCAGTTCGCGCACCGCGTGCGGCAACAGGTTGATGCCGACGCCCAGCGCCTGGATCTCGGGCACCGCCTCGAACACCGTGCACTCGATACCGGCCCTGTGCAGGCTGAGCGCCGTGACCAGGCCGCCGATGCCGCCGCCCGCGATCAGTACCTTCATTCCCTGACCCCTCCCGCCGCTTCGCCCTCGTTCTCGCCGCCATAGATCGCCGCCGCCGGCATCCAGCCGGCACGGCCGTCGATGCTGAGGCGGCACCAGCCGGCGCGGCACAGTTCCAGCGTGCCGATGATGCGCCGCTCAGCATAGAGCACGATTTCGGCCGCCGGCGACGGCTCCCGTTTCAGCGGCGTCAGATCCTGCATTACCATCGCCGTGCGCCGGCCCGACAGCAGGCTCTTGTGCAGCCAGCCCTCCCCGCCCCAGGGATCGCGCACGGCGCGCCAGTGGCCCCATTCGTCGACGATCTGCACCGGCAGGTGCTCGCGGCGGTAGACCCAGCGTACGGGGTAGTCGGTGCCCGGGCCCGCGCGCAGGTTCGCCCTGTCCGCCTTCACGGAGACGAAACGGGGCAGCGACAGACCGGTTTCCGATCCGGTCTCGGCCGCCGGGGCGGCAACCGGAAGCAGGCCGACTAGAAGAAGGAAAGCGAACCGGACGCGCAGCATCAGCCTAGATGGTCCGATTCGGGCGCCCGGTCAAAATGCGGCGTCAGTCCTTCGGCTCCCGCATGCGCTCCAGCACGCGCCGGGCGATGCGCCCGGCCTTCTCGGTCCGGGGCGTCTCGGGTGCGGCCGTGATCTCGACGAAGTCGATGTCGGCGCGCAACGCCTCCGACTGGCGGCGTACCGTCTCCCCGGTCCGGCGGGCAGCGCCGCGGGCCGCGGGAAGTACATGGTCGCGCGTCACTTCCGCCGCCTTCGCGCGGATGGCCGGATCGCTGGCGATCCGTCTCGCGGCGTGAAACAGCAGACTTCGAACGAAAGGCATCACTCCACTCCGAATCGATGCTGATCCTGGAACGGCATTATAACGTCCGTCATGTCAACGGCGAAGACTCACCGAACTCTCTGTCACACAAGGCAATCCGCGCTTCAATCCGCAAGGTTCATCGCTATATATGCCAGTCGAGGGGAGCGCATCGCGCAGCGCCGATCGCCAGAAAATTGGACCGGGAAGCCAGCAACGCATGATGTATCTGATGGTGGCCGCGGGCCTGATCCTGCTCCTGCTGGGTGGCGAGGCGCTGGTTCGCGCCGCCGTGACGCTGGCCGACCGTCTGGGAGTTTCGAAGCTGATCATCGGGCTGACCGTGGTCGCTTTCGGCACCTCGGCGCCGGAACTTCTGGTCTGCGTCCAGGCAGTGCTGGAGGACGCCCCGGCCATCGCCATCGGCAATATCGTCGGCTCCAACATCGCCAACATCCTGCTGGTCGTCGGCGCCCCGGCGCTGATCGCGCCGTTCTACTGCGCAAAGAGCACGATGAAGCGGGAAGGCACCGCGATGCTGGGCGCGACGCTAATCCTGATCGCCTTCATGGCGCTCGACTCCCTGCGCGTCTGGTCGGGCGCGCTGCTTTTCGCCCTGCTTCTGCTCTTCCTCTACACCGCTTATCGAAGCGCCCGCCGCAGCAGTGCCGGCAGCTACGCCGAGGAGGTCGAGGAACTCAGCGAGGGGGTCCCGCGCTCGGGCGTGGCCATCGCCGCCCTGCTCGTCCTCGGGCTGGCCGGTCTGGTCGCCGGCTCCGGTCTGCTGGTCGACGGCGCGCGCGAAATCGCGCTGGCCGCCGGACTGTCGGAGACGGTCATCGGCATCACACTGGTCGCCCTCGGCACTTCCCTGCCGGAACTGGCGACATCCATCGTCGCCGCCATGCGCCGCCACGGCGACGTCGCAATCGGCAATGTCATAGGCTCCAACCTGTTCAACATCCTGGGCATCCTGGGGATCACCGCCATGGTCGCGCCCATTCCGGTGCCGCCCCAGATCATGCTGTTCGACGTCTGGGTTATGCTGGCCTGCGCAGTAGTGCTGTTCCCGCTGGCCTTCGCGCGGCTACCGGTCGGACGGGCCGCGGGCGCGGTCTTCCTCCTCGGCTACGGCGCCTATGTCTGGGCGCAGTTCGCCGGCCTCTCCGGCATGCCGATCGACAAGATGGCGGGGGGCTGATGACGGCGGCGGGCGCGGCCCTGGTCACCGGCGCCGCGAAACGAATCGGCCGCGCCATCGCCCTCGCTCTGGCCGGGGACGGCCGCCCCGTCGCGATCCACTACAACGGCTCGCAGGCGGAGGCCGAGGCCACGGTGCGCGAGATCGAGGCCGCCGGGGGCCGCGCGGCGGCGCTGCAGGCCGATCTGGCGGATCACGACGCAGTATTGGGCCTCGCGGCGGCCGCGGCGGCAAGGCTCGGCTGTCCGGTCGAGGTGCTGGTCAACAACGCCTCGCTGTTCGAAAACGACAACATTCGCAGCGTCAGCCGGGAAAGCTTCGATCGCCACATGGCGGTCAACCTGCGCGCGCCGCTGTTCCTGGCCCAGGGCTTCGCGGCGGCCCTGCCGGAAGACCGCAGGGGCAATATCATCAACCTGATCGACATGCGGGTCTGGAAGCCAACCCCGGGCTTCATGTCCTATACTCTCAGCAAGGCCGGCCTGGAGATGCTGACCCGCACCCTGGCCATGGGCCTGGCGCCCGGGATCAGGGTGAACGCCATCGGGCCGGGTCCCGTACTGGCCAACGAACGCCAGACCGATGAGCAGTTCGCGCGGCAATGGCGTTCGACCCTGCTCCGCCGCGGCGCCGAGCCTGAGGAAATCGCCGAGGGCGTCCGGTTCATCCTCTCGGCGCCCTCGCTGACGGGACAGATGATCGCGCTCGACGGCGGCCAGCACATTCCGTGGCCGCCGGCGCGGGCCGGCGACGACAGCCTGGACGGCTGAAGCGCGCCTGCGCGGCGAATGTGACAGCAGTGAAAACTTTGTCTTTTCGCGGAAGGTTCCGGTTGACACGGGCGGAATTCTTTCACACCGGCGTCGCCCTCCTCGCCAAACCCGCAGAATCCCGGCGATCACGCCGCAATCGCGTCACATTCATCATTCTCGATAAATTTTATCTAATAATATCAATATGTTGAATTGACTGCATATTTTTTGTGCAACGTAAGGAAAGCGCAATAAAATCGGTGTGATAGTCGTGCGTCCCGAAAACCGCCAACAGAGTTATCCACAGAATTGGTGGATACCGGCGGGTCGCTTTTTCTGTTGCATGCCTGTCATACTGGCATCCGGCGCGGCGGTCAGCGGATCTCCCGCAGCCAACCGGCCAGCGCCTGGCCGATCTCGTCGGGGCTGTCTTCCTGGACGAAATGGCTGCCCCTGACGGTGACTTCCGTCTGGTTCTTCCAGCTTCGGCAGAACTCGCGCTGCGCCCCGATCAGGATCGCTCCGGGCTCCGCGTTGACGAAAAGTTTCGGCAGCTCGTTCTCCGCCATCCAGTCCGCATAGTCGCCGACGATGGCGACCACGTCCTCGGGTTCGCCGTCGAGCGGAATCTGCCGCGGCCAGGTCAGCGTCGGCCGCCGACCCTCGCCGGGCTCTGCGAAGGGCCGGCGATAGACGGCCATTTCGTCCTCCGTCAGGCCGCGCAGCACCGACCCCGGCAGCACGCGTTCGACGAAGGTGTTCTTGTCCAGCACCATCTTCTCGCCGGCCTCCGAACGGAAACCTTCGAAGACCGGACGGGCGTCCTGGTTGAACTCGTCCCAGTCCATGGGGCGCACGATGGCCTCCATGTAGCAGATGCCCTGCACCGCCCCGCGATGGCGGTTGGCCCAGTCGAAACCCAGCGCCGAACCCCAGTCGTGAATGACGAAGACCGCGTTGCGCTCAACACCTACGGCCTCGAGGAAGCCATCCAGATACCGCCGATGCTCCACGAAGCGGTAACGGTCGGGTCCGGAATCAGGCAGCTTCTCGGAATCGCCCATGCCGATCAGGTCCGGCGCGATGCAGCGGCCCAGCCCGGCGGCGTGGGGCATGATGTTGCGCCAGAGATAGGAGGAGGTCGGGTTGCCGTGCAGGAAGACGACCGGATCGCCTTCGCCCATCTCCACATAGGCCATCTTGCGGCCATGGACAGTGACCGTCTGCTTCGGATGCTCGTCTGCCGATGGCGCCATGATCTCGTCCCTCCTGAGTGTGCGATCTGACAACTCGTGCGTCCTGCGCCGGAGGTCAAGCCGAACCGCGGCGGACAGTCGGAAAAAAGGGCGGATGCCAGGGTTCGGAGGGAGGGATGGCATCCGCCCAGTTCCGGAACGGATTCAATCGCGTTCCGGCAGGGGACCGGTGATCGGGAACAGGCTACATGGCGCCGACGGCCAACGCCGGCCGGTAGCCGATGAACTGGCCGGTGGGGTCCTGGACCATGGTCTGGGCGGCGCGCGGGGTCATGACCCGCTCCTTCGCCGAGGCCGTGCCCGCGGTGTCGTCGCAGGCGGAAGCGACGCCGAGACCGGCGAACATGACGCCGGCGATCAGCCACAGACCCAGATGTTCAGCAACGATGCGCTTCATTCTACCCTCGCTCGCGGGCCTTCGAACCCGCTGGTTAATACGTCGATAACCGCGATATGGGTGGCTGAAATAGCAAATCAATATATATCGAAACGATATAGAGACACATTTTTGTGAGCAGGCCGCAAGCCCGCTCCGAGGCGCCTGAACGGATCAGCCGCGGCCTGTCCGGAGGACGTGGGCGTGATTGGCGTCGTAGAGCGCGGAATCCCTGAAGCCGTGGGCTGCGAGCGCCGGCCCGACCAGGATCAGCGCCGTGCGCGTGATCTTGGCCGCCCGTACCCTGGCGCGGATATCGGCCAGGGTGCCGTGGATGAACTGCTGATCCGGCCAGCCCACGCGATAGGCGACGACGACGGGGCAGTCGGCGCCGTAATGCGGCGTCAATCGCGCTTCGACCTCGCGCAGATTGCGCACCGAAAGATGGATGGCCAGCGTCGCGCCGGTGCGGCCGATGGTGTCCAGATCCTCGCCGGGCGGCATCGCCGAGGCCTTCATCGATGTCCGGGTCAGCACCACCGTCTGGGCGATCTCCGGCACCGTCAGCTCCTTGCCGATGGCGGCGGCGGCGGCGGCAAAGGCCGGCACCCCCGGAATCACCTGCCAATCGATGCCGAGTGCATCGAGACGGCGAATCTGCTCGGCGATGGCGCCGTAGAGCGACGGGTCGCCGGAATGCACGCGGGCGACGTCCTGCCCCCTTTCATCGGCCGCCTGCAGCTCGGCGACGATCCGGTCCAGTGTCATGGGCGCAGTGTCCATCACCGCCGCCCCCTCGGGCGCAGCCTCGACCACGGCCGCCGGCACCAGCGAACCGGCATAGAGGCAGACGGGACAGGACCGAATCAGCCGCAGACCCTTGACGGTGATGAGTTCAGGGTCCCCGGGGCCGGCGCCGATGAAATAGACGGTCATGCGCTTTCCTCCTTGGCGGCGTAGCCGCGCGGTGTGTAGACGCGCGTCCGGCCGGCGGCGCGATAGGTCCGGCTGGCCGTCGAGCCGACAAGCACGACGGTCAGCATGTCGACCTCGTCGACGCTCAGCGCCCCCAGCGTGGTGACGCGGACAGCCTCCGCCGGACGCCCCAGGTCGGTCGCCAGAACAACCGGCGTTTCCGGCGGGCGGCGGATCAGCAGGATGTCGCGCGCCTCGGCGAGCTGATGGCGGCGGCGGCGGGAGACGGGATTGTAGAAGGCGACGACGAAGTCGCCGGCGGCGGCGGCCTCGACGCGGGCGCGGATCGTCTCCCAGGGCGTCAGCAGGTCCGACAGGGAGACGGTGCAGAAGTCATGGCCCAGCGGCGCGCCGATCCGGGCGGCCGCGGCCTGCAGCGCCGAGATGCCCGGGCTGACATTGACGGCAACCCGGCGGGCGGCGTCGGAGACCTTCCCCTCGGCGACCAGTTCCTCCACCAGCGCCGCCATGGCGTAGATGCCGGCATCGCCCGACGAGACCAGCGCCACCCGCCGGCCCTTCCCCGCCTGTTCCAGGGCCCAAGCGCAGCGCGCCGTCTCCTCGCCCAGAGGGAAGGCGGTGATACGGGCGCGCGGCGCAATGTCGGCTATCAGGTCAAGATAGAGGCCGTAGCCGACGATCTCCTCGGCGGCGGCGATCAGGCGGGCGGCCTCCGGCGTGCGCCAGGCCGGCGTCCCCGGCCCGATGCCCACGACGTCGAGCCGGCCCGGCGCGCGGCCGATCCGGTTGGCGTCCAGCACCGCCGGCGCACGAGCGACCGCGACCGTGGCGTTCGCCGATTTCCGCTTCTCGACCACCAGAATACCCTCGGGTCCCGCGCCAGCCAGGGCCGCGGCCTCGGCAACGCCGTGACAGCCGACCTCGGCGAACACGACGTCGGAGGGGTTGGCGAGGCGCGGCGTCTCGGCCTCCAGCGTGGCCGCGTCGAAAAGCCGGAATGGCAGGTCGAGTTCGGCCGCCAGCGCCAGGATCGCCGACTCGTCGGCCTTGATGTCGATCGAGGCAATGCAGGCCGCCGCCCCCGAGGCGACCTCCGCGACTGCCAGGGCCGACACCACCAGATCGCGCAGTTCCTCTGGCGGGCAGTCCCGGGCGCAGCCGACGCCGATCACATGCCCCTGCGGATGGTAGACCAGCGTCCGCTCGTCGCCGGCCGCCGGGGCGTGGGTCCCGATCAGCCGCACGTCATCGCCAGCGGGGATGGCGTCGGCCGGCCAGGGCAGTTCGCCCTCGGTCGCCGCGCCGCCGCCGGCCACCAGCGCCGCCATCACGCTTTTCGCGTTTGCCGGATTGGCCAGCCGCCAGCCCGCAGGCGGCGCGTCCAGCGCCAGGCCGAAGGCCGCCTCCCCCGCCGTGGTCAGCGCCGCGTGACCTCCGACCGACTCGGCGATCCGCCGGGCCAGTTCGTTCGCGCCGCGGTGACCGCCAAGCAATGGGACGACGCTTGCCCCGTCACCGGAGACGGCCAGCACCGGCGGCTCCGCGCGTTTGTCCGTGAGGTGCGGCCCGAGGGCGCGGATCAGGATGCCGGCGGCACAGACTCCGATCACGGGCCGGCCGGCGAGAAAGAGCGCAGCGACGTGTTCGGCCACGCGGTCGAACCTGTGATCGGTCTCACTGACGCGCGCCCCAAGTCCGTGGATCTCGGCCCCTAGCGGGGCCGCAAGCCGGCGGGCCAGAGCCGCGCCTTTCTCATCCAGAACGATGATCGCAGGAGTCATTTCAGGCTGCTCCGGTGCGCGACGATCAATGCGAAATACGGCAAGGTCTCATCCGTCCACGCCGCCAGCGGGACGATCTTTTCGGCCGGCATCGACGCCTCCAGCACCGCCACTGCGTCCGCCAGCATGCCTGCTTCGGACAGCGCGCGGCGCACCTTGTCCAGATGACGGCCGGTCTTGAGGATCGCGGCGCAGTCCGCCACCGCCAGCCGTGCGGCCAGTTCGGGTTCGGTCAGGGTCGCAGGGATCAACGTCAGAACCTCGTCGCGGCGCACCAGCGGCAGCCGCGCGGCGGCGGCCGCCGCCACGACCGAAGGCAAGCCCGGCACGATCTCGATCTCGCAGTGCCCGGCGAGCCGCTCCATGAGCTGGATGAATGAGCCGTAGAGCAGCGGATCGCCCTCGCAGAGCACCGCAACGTCCATCTCCCGGGCCAGGCAGCATTCGATGCGCGCCGCCGCGGCGTCATAGGCGTCACCCGCCAATTCCGGGTCGGGCCGCATGGGCAGCGCAATGGGCAATTCCTCGACGCCGACGGGGACCGCCGGATCGGCGGTCCGGCGCGCCCGCGAGGGCCGGCCATCCGCCTCTATGAAGGCCACTGCCCGGCACGCGGCAATGACATGGTGCGCGCGGAAGGTCATGAGGTCCGGGTCGCCCGGGCCGACGCCGACACCGTAGAGCCGCCCCGTCACCGTTTCACCGCCGACCACTGCATGACCGGCATGGCCGGCCGCCAGCCGGTCATGGTCCCGACCGGCGCGGCGCGCTCGACGGCGATGCGCACCAGCTCGCCGCCATGATCGCGGTAGGCCCGCTGCAGCTCGGCCTGCCCTTCCAGCGTGACCGCGTTGGCCACGATCCGCCCGCCCGCCGCCAGCGCCGCCCGGCAGGCCGGGATCACTGCGGGGTCCGAGACCCCGCCGCCCACGAATATCGCGTCGGGCCGCGGCAGACCCGCCAGCGCAGCAGGCGCGCGGCCGTCGATCAGTTCGAGTTCGGGCACGCCCAGCGCGATGGCGTTGTCCGCGGCCATGGCGCGGCGGCCGGCATCGGGCTCCAGCGCGACCGCTCGCGCTTCCGGCGCGGCGCGCATCCATTCGATTGCGACCGAGCCGCAGCCGGCGCCGACGTCCCAGAGCAACGCATCCCGATGCGGCGCGAGCTTCGCCAGCGTGATCGCGCGGACCTCCCGCTTGGTCATCTTGCCGTCGTGACGGAACAGATCGTCGGCGAGACCCGGCGTGCGCGGCACGGGCGCGAGGCCCGGATCGGCCACGCATTCGACCGCCATGGTGTTGAGGTCCGGGATCGCCGGTCCCCAGTCGGCGGCGAGCGCCTCGCTGCGGCTCTCCTTCGGCCCGCCGACATGTCCGAAGACGGTCATGCGGCTCTGGCCATAGCCCGTCTCGGCCAGCATCTTCGCGACCTGCGGCGGCGTCTCCGCATCGCCCGAGAGCGCAATGATCCTGAGCCCCGGGGCGGGCCAGGCCCGGAAACGGTCGGCCGGGCGGCCATGCAGGCTGATGCACTCGACGTCCGGCAGCGACCAGCCCATGCGCGCCGCGATCAGGCTGAAGGCCGACGGCGCCGGCGCGATCACCATCTCCTCGATCGGCACATGCCGAAGCAGCTTGGCGGCGACGCCGAAGTTGAGCGGATCGCCCGTGGCCAGCACGGCCACGCGGCGGCCGCGAAACTCGCCGATGCGTTCGGCCAGATGCTTCAGCGGCCGGGTCCAGGTGAGGCGCTCGCGGCCGTCCTCGGGGAACATGGCCAGATGCCGTTCGCCGCCGATCAGCACCTCGGCATCATCGACCAGGCGTCGCGACGACGGCGGCAGCGCGGCCGCGCCTTCCTCGGTGACGCCGACGACGGAAAGCCAGGGCCCGGTCATGGCCGCGCCGCCAGGATGGCGAGCGCGTTGACCGCCGCCGAGGCCATGGCGCTGCCGCCGCGCCTGCCCTGCAGCGTCAGGAACGGCACACAGCGGGAGTGGCGCGCCAGCTCGGCCTTCGATTCGGCCGCGCCGACGAAGCCGACCGGAAAGCCCAGGATCGCGGCCGGCCGCGGCCAGCCTTCGTCCAGAAGTTCCAGCAGGTGGAACAGCGCCGTCGGCGCGTTACCGATGGCGACGACTGCGCCATCGAGCCGGGGCCGCCACAACTCAACCGCCGCAGCCGAGCGGGTATTGGCGATTTCCTTCGCCCGCGCAGGGGTTTCGGGCGCAGCGATCGACGTCAGCACCTCGTTCTCCGCCGGCAGCAGGCGTCGAATGACGCCGGCGCGGACCATCTCGCAATCGCAGAGCACCGGCGCGCCGCGGCGGAGCGCCGCCGTGGCCCGCTCCACCAGGTCATCGGAGCCCTCGATATCGGGCGCGATCTCGACCATGCCAGAGGCGTGGATCAGACGCACCGCGACCGGCCAGAGCGCCGCCGGCAGCCCCGAGAGATCGGCCTCGGCCTCCACGGTGGCGAAGGAGCGGTCGTAGATCGCCTGCGGATCCCGCTCGTAATCGAGCGCCACGATGCTCACCCCGTCTTCTTCATGCTGCGCGGCCCGAGCGGGTGATCGGCATGTGGATAGGGGTGATGATGGCCATGGCCATGAGAATGGCCGTGATCGTGGCCATGATCATGGTCGTGTTCGTGGTGGTGGTGATGTCCGCCGCCGTCGCCGGAACCGATTCCCTCGACATGGTGGTGGTGGCTTTCCTGCGGCAGGCCGACCTCCGCCTCGAAACCCAGCACCTGCGCGCGGTACTTGCACATCTGACAGTTCATGAGGTTGGCGCCGTCGACGATCTCGTGGACACGATCGACGAAGGTGTCGATCACCTTCGGATGGTCGTTGAGATAGCCCGCCTTGATGAACTCGATGCCGGGATGGCACGCCGCGACCTGGTCGGTGTAGCCGTAGATCCGCTCCACCAGGATGCCCGTGAACAGGAAATACGGAAAGACGACGATCCGGCGATAGCCGAGCTTCACGGCGTGCTCCAGGGCCGGTTCGACCAGCGGGAAGGTAACGCCCGAATAGGCCACCTCGCACCAGCCGAAGCCCATGCCTTCCCAGAGCATCCGGGCCATCTTGGCGACGTTGGAGTTGGCGTCCGGATCGGAGGCGCCTCGGCCGACCACGACCAGCAGCGTCTCCTCGCGCGGGACGTCGCCGCCCGCCGCCGCCAGCGCTTCGGCCACGCGGTCGCCGGCAGCCTGCAGCATCTTCAGGTCGACCGCGAGTTCCCGCCCATAGGCAATCTCCAGCCCGTTCTGCGCGGCATAGGTGTTCAGGACCGACGGGATGTCGTTCTTGGCGTGACCGGCCGCGAACAGCATGCCGGGCACGGCCAGCACCCTTTCGACGCCGCGTCCGCGCAAGGCGTCCAGACCGTCACGGATCACCGGCGTGGCGAACTCCAGATAGCCATAGTCCACGGGGGTGCCGGGAAACCGCTCCCGCAGGCGATGGGACAGCTGGGCGAACTCGTCGACGGCGCGCTGATCGCGGCTGCCATGGCCGCAGATCATGATCCCGGTCTTGTCCGGCAGAGTGCTGGTCATGGCAATCGTCCCCTTCCCGCGGTTCACGGACGCCACGGGCGGGGACCGGCCCGTTTCACGGGGCCAGCTGAAAGCTGGACGGTTCCGGACTTGGCCCCCTGATTGGGTCGACCGCACCGGAGTCGTTTCCAGCCCCTGCCGGGGCGCCATCCGAGCGCCCCTCATAACGGAGCCGGCCCCGTGCTGGCAAATGCAATCCGGGCGGCGGCGGCGATTGTCGAAGATATCGCATTGACCGGAACCGGCCGTGCGCGCTTCAAGACAGTCATGGGCAGGCGGGAACATGGCGGGGACCTTGCGGCGGCGATGGCGCGCTTCGGCGGCGACCGGGCCGACTGGCTTGACCTGTCGACCGGCATCAACCCGAATCCCTGGCCAATGCCCGAGATCCCGCAGCGCTTTCTCACGGCCTTGCCCGAACGGGCCGATGTCGAGACGCTGATCGCTGCGGCGCGCGGGGCCTATGGCGTCCACTCCGGCAACTACATTGTCCCTGCCGGCGGCGCGCAGGCACTGATCCAGCTCATGCCGGCCCTGGCGGAAGGCGGCGACGTCCGCGTTCTCGCGCCGACCTACAACGAACATGCGGGCCGCTTCGCCGACAGCGGCCGGGCGCCGCGGGACATCGCGGAAGTGGCGGACCTGGTGGGCGCCGACGCCGCCGTGCTGGTCAATCCCAACAACCCGGACGGCCGGCGGACGGAACCGGCTCGGCTGCTGGACCTCGCCGGCAAGGTCGGCTTCCTGGTGGTCGACGAATCCTTCTGCGACGTCACGCCGGCGCTGTCGCTCTGTCCGGAGAAACTGCCGGAGAACGTCATTGTGCTCCGTTCCTTCGGCAAATTCTTCGGCCTCGCCGGGCTCAGGCTCGGCTTCGCCGTCGCGGCGGAAGACCTCGCCGAGCGGCTGGCGCGCACGCTGGGGCCCTGGGCGGTCTCCGGCCCGGCACTGTTCGCGGGCGCCGCCGCCCTGGCCGACACCACCTGGATCGAGGCAACCCGGCGTGATCTCGCGGCGGCGATGGCGCGGTTCCGGAACCTGCTGGAGGAGGCGGGCTTCGGAATCGTCGGGGGCACCGACCTGTTCGTCACCGCAAGGTCCGGCGACACCGGCGGATGGCTGACCCGCTTCGCCGCGCATCATGTCCATGTCCGCCCCTTCGGCTACGCGCCCGACTGGCTCCGCTTTGGCCTGCCGCCCGACGAGGCCGGCTGGCGTCAGCTCGAGACGGCTCTTGGTTCATGATCGATCCCGGCCATATCCTGCTGCTGCTCGCCATCGCGCTGGCCCTGGACGCCGCGCTGGGCGAACCGGAATGGCTGTGGTCACGGATCATGCACCCCATCGTGGCCGCCGGGCGGGTCATCGGCTGGCTCGACTGGCGGCTGAACCGCCCGTCGGATGCGCCGCGCCAGCAGAAGATCGCCGGGATCATGGCGACGGCGCTGATCGTCGCCGGCAGCGTCATGCTGGGTCTTGCGCTCGAAGCCCTGCCGCTCGCGGACATCATCGCCGCCGTGTCCGCCGCGATCCTGATTTCCCATCGCTCGCTCATGAACCATGTCGGCGATGTCGCGCGTGGCCTCGACCGGGGGCTGGACGAAGGACGCGCCGCAGTCGGCCGCATTGTCGGGCGCAATCCCCAGAGCCTGGACGAAGCCGGTGTCGCGCGTGCCGCGGTCGAGAGCGGCGCGGAGAACTTTTCCGACGGCGTCATCGCGCCCGCCTTCTGGTTCATCGTCGGCGGCCTGCCCGGCCTGATCGCCTACAAGGCCGTGAACACAGCCGACAGCATGATCGGCCACCGCAACACCAGGTACCGGGATTTCGGATGGGCCGCGGCGCGGCTGGACGACGCCATGAACTACATACCAGCGCGGCTGACGGCGGCGCTGTTCGCGCTGGCCGACCTGAAACTGCGGGGATTGAAGGCCGCCATCCGCGACGCGCGCGGCCACCGCTCCCCCAATGCCGGCTGGCCGGAGGCAGCGGCGGCGAAGATTCTGGGTCTCGCCCTGGCCGGACCGCGCACCTATGCGGGGCAGTTCATCGACGATCCATGGATGAACCCGGAGGGCCGCCAGGCAGCCACGCCCCGCGATATCCGGGAAAGCCTCGACCTCTACTGGCGCGCCTGGGCGATCCTGCTGGCCTTCGCGATCCTTGGGGCGTTGGTGCTTTAAAGTCCCTTCGGAGCCTCGACGCCGCTCTTCGACAGCTGCTCGACCAGCAGCGCCTTGAGGCGGCCCAGACCGTCCTCGCTGGACGCCTCGCAGCGGGCGACAAGGACAGGCTGGGTATTGGAGGCGCGGATCAGCCACCAGCCGTCTTCGGTCATCACCCGCGCGCCATCGACATCGGAGAACTTCACGCCGCCCTGCCGCAGGCGGTCGACGATCTCCTCGACCACGGTGAACTTGCGCACGTCATCGCAGTCGAAGCGGAGTTCCGGCGTGTTCACGGTGGCCGGCATGGCGCGGCGAAGGTCGGCCAGCGTCGTCTGCTGCTTCGCCAGCACGGCGAGGAACCGCACGCCCGCATAGAGCGCGTCATCGAAACCGTACCAGCGGTCGGCGAAGAAGATGTGACCCGACATCTCGCCGGCCAGCGGGCTTTTCAGCTCGGCCATCTTGGCCTTGATGAGCGAATGGCCGGTCCGGTACATCAGCGGCTTGCCGCCGGCCTCGGCAATGCCGTCGAACAACACCTGGCTGGCCTTCACGTCGGCGATGATCGTGGCTCCCGGCCGCTCGGCCAGCACGTCGCGCGCCAGCAGCAGCAGGATCTGGTCGCCCCACAGCACCTCGCCCTCGTTGTCGATCACGCCAATGCGGTCGCCGTCGCCGTCGAAGGCGATGCCGAGATCCGCGCCGACGCCGCGCACGGTCGATCGAAGCTGCGTCAGGTTTTCCGCCACCGTCGGGTCGGGATGGTGGTTCGGGAAGGTACCGTCGACCTCGCCATAGAGGACCACATGGCGGCCCGGCAGACGGCGCACGATCTCGTCGATCACCGCACCGGCGGCCCCGTTGCCGCAGTCCCAGACGACCGAAAGCTGGCGTTCGCCGGCGTAGGCGGCCACGACTTCCTCGACATAGGCGGCCGAGACATCGCGCGCGCCGACCGCGCCGGCGCCCGTTTCCCAGTCGGCAGCCACCGCGAGTTCGCCCAGCTTCTGGATGTCGGCGCCGAAGAAGGGTTTGCCGGCCATCATCATCTTGAAGCCGTTCATGTTCGGCGGGTTGTGGGAGCCGGTGACCATCACCCCGGCGTCCGCGGGCAGGTGGAAGGGCGCGAAATAGAGCATCGGCGTCGGGCCCAACCCGATGTCCGTGACATCGCAGCCGGTGGAGGCCAGCCCTTCGATCAGCGCCGCGGCGAGAGCCGGCGAACTCATGCGTCCGTCCCGGCCAACGGCGACGTGGCCGCCCCCGCCGCGCCGCACCAGGGTGCCGAAGGAGCGGCCCAGCGCCCGGGCGTCCGCCTCGGTCAGGCTATCGCCCCAGGTTCCGCGGACATCGTATTCGCGAAGGGTCGTGGGATTGAAACGATGCCCCGCGGCCATGGCTCAGTCCTCCGCCCGGATTTCGGATCGGCCGATGCTGACATAGCGGAAACCCGCCGCGCGCATCTCGTCCAGGGTGTAGATGTTGCGCAGGTCGACCATCACCGGGCGCTTCAGCAGTTTCTTCACCCTGTCGAGATCGAGGGCGCGGAAAATATTCCACTCGGTCAGGATGGCGACCGCGTCGGCGCCCTCCATCGCGTCATAGGCGTCCTCGCACCAGGTCACGCCATCCAGCAGCTTCGCTGCCTCCTCCATGCCTTCGGGATCGTAGGCGCGGATCGCCGCCCCGGCCCGCTGCAGGGCAGGTACGATGGCCAGGCTGGGGCTTTCGCGCATGTCATCCGTGTTCGGCTTGAAGGTGACGCCCAGGATCGCGACGGTCCGCCCCGCCAGGTCGTCGTCCAGCGCCCGGGCGATCTTGTCGGCCATCGCCTTCTTGCGGCTCTCATTGACGTCGTTGACGGCGTCGACGATGCGCAGGGGCGCACCATGGTTCTCGGCCGTGGCCGCCAGCGCGCGAATGTCCTTCGGAAAGCAGGAGCCGCCGAAGCCCGGTCCGGGATGCAGGAACAGGTTGCCGATCCGCTTGTCGAGTCCGATGCCGCGGGCGACGGCCTGGACGTCGGCGCCGACCTTCTCGCAGAGGTCCGCCATCTCGTTGATGAAGGTGATCTTCGTCGCCAGGAAGCAATTGGCGGCGTACTTGATCAGTTCCGACGATTCGAGGGTCGTGAAGACAATGGGCGTCTCGTTGAGAAACAGCGGACGGTAGAGTTCGCGCATGATCTGCCGCGCATGCTCGCTGTCGACGCCGCAGACGACACGGTTGGGCCGCATGAAGTCCTCGATCGCCGCGCCCTCGCGCAGGAACTCAGGGTTCGAGACGACGTGGAACTCCACCGCCGGATTGGCCTCGGCCAGAATGCGTCTCACCGCCGCGCCGGTGCCGACGGGCACCGTCGATTTGGTCACCACCACCTTGCGACCGCCCGATGCGGCGGCGATATCGCGGGCGGCCTGGTGGACATAGCTCAGATCCGCCTCTCCGCCGCCCCGGCGGCTGGGCGTGCCGACGGCGATGAAGACAGCCTCCGCCGGCCCCACGGCAGCGGCGAGATCGGTGGTGAAGGACAGCCGCCCCGCCTGCACGTTCTTCTCCACCAGTTGCTCCAACCCCGGTTCGAAGATCGGGATATCGCCCTTCTCCAGCCGGCCGATCTTCGAGGGATCCACGTCGACGCAGATCACCTCGTGGCCGAACTCCGAGAAACAGGCGCCGGAGACCAGGCCGACATAGCCCGCGCCGATCATTGCGACTTTCATGTAATTTCAGTCCCGTCGGTCTAGAGAGTGGCGGCCAGTTCGCCAAGATGGGTCTTCAGACCATCGCCGATCTCCCGATGGGCCAGACCGAAGGCGATCGTGGCCTGCAGGAAACCCAGCTTGTCGCCGCAGTCGAAGCGCCGGCCCTCGAAGGCGATGGCGAAGAAGGGCTGACGGCCGATCAGGGCGGCCATGGAATCGGTAAGCTGGATCTCGTTGCCGGCCCCCGGCCCCTGGCGCTCAAGCACCTCGAAGACCTCGGGCTGCAGGATGTAGCGTCCGATGATCGCGCGGTTCGACGGCGCCTGATCCGGCTTCGGCTTCTCCACCAGCGCCGTCACCTCGATCAGGTTGCCGTGCTGGAAGCCCGGCGAGATGATGCCGTAGCGGTCCGTATGCGCCGCAGGCACGTCCATCGCCGCGATCATGTTGCCGCCCTGGCGCGCCTGGGCATCGACCATCTGTTTCAGACAGGGGGTACGGGCCTGGATCAGATCATCGGCCAGAAGCACGGCGAACGGCTCGTCGCCGACCAGATTGCGCGCGCACCACACCGCATGACCCAGGCCGAGCGGCTCCTGCTGGCGGGTATAGGCGATAGTGCCGGCCCTGGGCATCATGGAGGTCGCGATCTCCAGCATGTCCTGCTTGCCGCGCTCCTCCAGCATCGACTGCAGTTCGAAGCTGTGATCGAAATGGTCCTCGATCGCCGTCTTGCCGCGGCCGGTGACAAAGATGAACTCCTCGATCCCGGCGGCGATCGCCTCCTCGACGGCGTACTGGATCAGCGGCTTGTCGACGACGGGCAGCATCTCCTTGGGCAGGGCCTTGGTCGCCGGCAGGAACCGCGTGCCCATGCCGCCGACCGGAAATACGGCCTTTCTCACTCTTCTGCCCATGTCACCGCTTCCGTTTTTTCCAACTTGTTATCGCGGGTTTTCTGCCACGCGGCGGCGGGCGCGACAAGCGCGGGCCTCACCGGTCCAGCAGCGCGTCCTTGGCCTCATTCAGCTTCGCGGCGTACCACGCCGAGCCGCCCTGGTCGGGATGGTACTTCTTCATCAGGCGCCGATAAGCCTCGCGCACGTCGTCATCCGAGGCGTCGTCGGGCAGTTCCAGGATCTCCAGCGCCTCGTGAACCGGCATGGCGCCGCGCCGGCCCGCGCCCGGTCCCCGGCGCTCGCCGCCCGACGATGCGGTTTCTTCCCTGCCGCCGGCCTCCCCCGGATGGGCGCGGGCGATATAGGCCTCCACCAGACGGGCCGAATCGTCGTCCTCCACCCGGCAGGTCCGCAACAGATCGTCGAGTTCTCCGAAACCGAGCTCCGACAGCCGCCGGCCTTCGAATTGTCCCTCGCGCACCAGGCCATCCATCTCGCCGGTGCTGTGGTCCAGCGTCATGTCGAGAAACCGCGTGCGCACGTCCGATGCGCCCTGGCCGGAGGCGGAGCCGCTGCCGAGACCGGGAATGCCCAGACCCGGCATGCCCTGCCAGCCCAGTCCCCGCGCCAGCAGCATCAGGCCGAACAGCCCCACCGGACCGCCGACGACGAACAGGCCGCGCAGCGTCAGCAACAGGCCGACGACGCCCAGCACCACACCGCCGCCCAGGCGGATCGCCTGAGCGATGGTCTTCGGGTCCGCCCTCAACAGCGCCTTGCCCGCCAGCGCCAAGGCCAGCAGCACGCAGAATCCCAATACAAGCCAACTCACCTGCGGCCCTCCGCGAACGGCTTCGCCTGTCGGCCCAAGACTGACAAGTCTTCCATCTCCCGTATATAGGATGCGGCGAACGGGATTGGGAGTTGAGGTTGACGGGGGGGCCGGAGGACCTGACGGCGCTGAAGAAGCGCCTGCGCGCGGATCTGCTGCGCCGCCGGGAGCACCGCGGCGGCGAGGGGCGCGCGCGGGCGGCGCTGAACCGCTGCCTGGCCCTCCGTGCCAGTTGGGCCGGCGTCCGCGTCGGCGTCTATCTCGGCTTCGGCCACGAACTGGATCCCCTGCCACTGGTGCGGGCGCTGGTCCACCGCGGCGCGGTGGTCGGCCTGCCGGTCGTGGTGCGCAACCGCCATCCACTTGTCTTTCGCCGCTACTTGCCCAATGTGCTGATGCAGCAATCGGGGTTCGGGATCTCCGAGCCCGGCGTCAGGGCCCGTCCGATCCGGCCGGATCTGGTGCTGGCGCCCCTGGTCGGGGTGGACCGGACCGGCACGCGGCTGGGCTATGGCGGCGGCTTCTACGACCGCACGATCGAGCGGTGGCGGCGGCGCGGCCATCATCCCGAGATCATCGGGCTGGCCTTCGAGGCCCAGTTCGTGCCAAGGCTGCCGGCCGGCCGCCATGACGTCAGACTGCACGGCCTGATCACAGAGGCCGCATTCAGGAGATTCACGTGAAGGTCCTTTATCTGGGAGATCTCGTCGGACGCCAGGGACGCGACGCGGCGGTCGCGCGGATCCCCGAGCTCCGCAAACGGCTCGGACTCGATTTCGTGGTCGTCAACGGCGAGAACGCCGCCGGCGGCTTCGGCATCACACCGCCAATCTGCGACGAGCTGTTCGCCGCCGGAACCGACGTCATCGTCACCGGCAACCACGTCTGGGACAACCGTGACATCCTTCCCCATTTCCAGCGGGAGAACCGTCTGCTGCGGCCGGCGAACTTTCCCGAAGGCGCCCCGGGCCGCGGCGTCGGCGTCTATGATGCGCCCGGGGGCCGGCGCGTCGCCGTCGTCCAGGTGATGGGCCGGGTGTTCATGGATCCGCTCGACTGCCCCTTCCGCGCCGCCGACAAGGCCATCGAGGCCCATCCGCTGGGCCGCGCCGTCAGTTTCACACTGGTCGACATCCACGCCGAGGCGACCAGCGAGAAGATGGCCATGGGCCACCACATGGACGGCCGCGCCTCGCTGGTGGCGGGCACCCACAGCCACGTGCCGACCGCGGATCACCAGATCCTGCCGGGCGGCACCGCCTACATGACCGATGTCGGCATGTGCGGCGACTACAATTCCGTGATCGGCATGGACAAGCAGGAGCCGCTCCGCCGCTTCATGCAGAAGACGCCCGGCGGCCGCTTCTCCCCCGCAAGCGGCGAGGCCACGGTCTGCGGCGTCTATGTCGAGAGCGACGACCGCACGGGCCTCGCCCGCCGTGTCGAACCACTCCGCATTGGCGGCCGTCTGGCCGAGGTCGTACCCGCCATCGCGTAGGCGCCACAGCCCGCCATGTTAAATGGTCCGTTAACCTGACCGGCCGTAATCTCCGGACGGCGGCAGCTCCCGTCGGGCTGGTGGAACGGGCAATGAAGGCGAACAACGTCCACTACGAAATTCTCGGACAGCGCGGCACCACCTGGACCATCCTGGCGGTCGCGGACGACCAGGAAGAGGCGATTGCGAAGGCCAAGGAGGTCCGGGCCTCCTATCGGGCCGTCAAGGTCATGCGGGAGCGTTTCGACAAGGCGAGCAACACCTATCGCGCCGGCCAGATATTCTTCTCGGGCGCCCAGGCCAAGCCATCGAAGTACAATTCCGAAGAAGTGCCCAGCGTCTGCTGGAAGGTCGAGGACTTCTATTCCTACGAAGGCCGCCGCGCGATCAACCGCCTGCTCCGCACCGAACTGGTCGAATGGGGTATCACGGCGACCGAACTGATCCACTCACTCGACCATGTCGAGAAGCTGCAGGACAACGGCACGTCGCTGCAGCGCGCGGTCCAGCAGACCGCCATCGCCCAGATCCGCGAAACCGGCCAGGGCGTGCAGGAGCGAATCAAGCAGATCTACGAACTGATCGACAAGGGCGTGAAGATCCTGCGGCGCGAAGCCCCCGCCTTCCCGGAGATCGGGCCGGACGGCCTGGACGGCGTGATCGAGCGGGTCCGGAATCAGGAAAGCCGCTCGTTCATGCTGCACGCTGCCCTGGTCCGCCATCTGACCAGCGCCACGACCTATGCCGAGAAGATGACCCGGCTGCTGGGCATGCTGCGCACCGACCACCCCGCCTGGGTTCACGAGGTCGCGGACAGCTTCGTCGCCGAACTGCTGTCGCTCGGCCGGGTGATCCACCTGCTGGTCGGGGAACGGAAGAACCTGAAGGAAGAACTCGCCGCCGCGGCGTCTCTTGTCATCGGCAGGGCCGATCCGGACGACACGCTCTACACCGCCGAGGCGCGCATGGTGAGCCGGCTGATCGCCGCCGGCAAGCTGCCGAACACGCAGCAGTCCCTGACCCGCTACCTGATCGAGAACCTGAAGGGCAAGAAACGCCTGGTCGACGGCGACGTGGCCCAGGAAAGCACGGCCGTGCGTGAACTGGTCGGCACGCTGAAGAAGCCCGACGGCAGCTGGATCGGCGAAGTGCCGATGATGGAAGCCGCGGGACAGCGCTGCGCACGCTGGCTGCATCCGGAAGCGGTCTCGGAATACCTCGCGCCGGCGGAAACGCCCGATGACAAGGCGGAGCTGCTGCTGCAGCTGGAAGGCAACATCGTCGGCAACGCCAACCGCCGCAAGCTGGCCGAGTTCCTGGTGCCCATCATCATTTCGCCCCAGGGCGAGCTGTTCCTCACCCGCGAAGGCGGCTCGGTGACCGAGCGGCTCGTCAGGCTGCGCGCGTTGCAGGTACAGGTGCTGCACAGCACCCTGCAGGACATGCACCGCCGCAAGCTGGCCGAAAAGCTGGACGACTACGCCTGCAAGGTGATCCGCAACGCCAAACTGATCGAGCGCGTGACGTCGGGCGACGGCCCGATCGTGGAGAAGTGCTTCCGCCTGCTCCGGATGCTGGTGGAGAACTACTTCACCCTGGGCAAGGCGACGGTCCTCGTGCGCGACGCCATCCGCCGCTGCCTCGCCACGCCCGATTTCGTGAGCGACTTCCTAGCCTCGACCCCGTCGAAGCAGGAGAAACTGGTCAAGCTCGAGGCGCTGCAGAAACTGTTGCGGCAGGCCGGCATCGACGACATGGAGCCGGGCGGACCAGCGCCGCCCCCGGAAACCGAGAACGACGGCGAAGCCGGGGAACCGGACGCCGAGAGCGCCGCCGCCGGCGGCTGAGGCACACGGCCTGTCAGTTCCGGACGGCTTCCTTCGCCACCCTTTCGGCGACCAGACGCGCCGCGGCGAGATCCTCCAGCGCCGCGCCCACGGACTTGAACAGGGTGATCTGTTCGGCGCTGTCGCGGCCCGGATGACTCCCGCCGCACAGATCATAGAGGTCGGCGACGATGTCCTCGATCCTGAAAACGCCGTCGGCGACGGGGCGGACGATGTCGCCGCCCTCCTTGGTGGCGCCGGGGCGGGTGTCGACGAAAACGCTGGCGCGCCGCAGCGCCTCGTCGTCGCTCTCCCGCATGTCCGGGCGGAAAGCGCCCACCAGGTCCAGGTGCGCGCCGGGCTTCAGCCATGCGCCCCGGATGATCGGCTCGGTCGACAGCGTCGCGCAGGAGATCAGGTCCGCGCTTCGCGCCGCCTGCTCCAGATTTTCAGCCGCCTCGGCCGCGACGCCTTGCCGCGAAAGTTCCTCCACCAGTGCCGCGGCCTTGTCCCGGTTGCGATTC
This sequence comes from Minwuia thermotolerans, assembly GCF_002924445.1. NCBI lineage: Bacteria > Pseudomonadati > Pseudomonadota > Alphaproteobacteria > Minwuiales > Minwuiaceae > Minwuia > Minwuia thermotolerans. The sequence goes on along the minus strand of NZ_PIGG01000068.1, from coordinate 72,559 downwards.
CAGATGCGCACCCGCTCCAGCGAAGGCCGCGCCGCACGGTGCGCGCGGATCAGCATGGGCGCCAGCGCGCCGGCGCCGACCATCAGCATCTCGGCGGCGTCCTGCCGCGCCAGGTAGCGCGCCGCCAGCGCCGAAGCGGCGGCGGTGCGCCAGACGGTCAGCCGCGTGCCGTCAATGATCGCCTGCGGCCGGCCCGTGCCGGCATCCAGCAACAGGTACTGCGCCATCACCGCCGGCAGGCCACGGTCGTTGTTGCCGGGAAAGACAGTCGCGACCTTGACGCCCAGCGCATCGCCCGGACGCCAGGCTGGCATCAGCAACAGTGTGGCATTGGCCTCGCCCGGCACGGCGACGTCGTGATGATGGCGCACGGGCTGCTCGCAGCCGTCCCGGAACATCGCCTCCAGCGCGTCGGCGACCGCGGCCTCGTCCAGCACACGGTCCACCGCCGCCGCGTCGATGACCTCCATCAGGCCGCCTTCGGCTTCTGCAGCGCCGGTCGGTCCGCCCGCTCGCCATCACCGCTCTGCCGGACCTCGCGCTCCAGGTCCTGGGCGCGGTGCTCGGCCTGGCGGGCCCGCCGCCGCACGCGGCCATCGCGCAACCACATCGCCAGCGCGCCGATCAGAAGGCCGGCGAACATGGCCGCGAAGATCACGACGAACAGCGGCAGGTCGATGGCGTAGGGCACGGGCTCCAGGCGCAGTTCGACGGCCTGGCGATTGGAAAGCCCGATGGAGACGCCGATCACCAGAATCGCGAGAAAAAGCAGAATTTTCAGAAACTTCAAGACGATACGCTCCACTGCCGGGCCGGGGGCTCAGTCGGTGTTCAGGCGTTCCCGGAGTTCCTTGCCGGTCTTGAAGAAGGGCACGTACTTCTCCTGCACCTCGACCGATTCGCCGGTGCGCGGATTGCGCCCGACGCGCGCCGGCCGCCGCTTGACCGAGAACGCGCCAAAGCCACGCAGTTCCACCCGATCCCCGCGCGACAGCGCGGCGGTAATCTCGTCGAAGACGGTCGATACGACGCGTTCGAAATCCCGATGGCTGAGCTGCCTCTCCGGATCCTCGTCGACATGGCGACGCCGGTGACGTTCAGCAATGCGATTGATCAGTTCCGACTTGATCATGCGCGGCCCGATCCAGGTTGTTCAGCCCAATTCCGAAGCATGCCAAAGACCGCGCGAAACCGTCAAGCGACGGTCTCGCCGCGCATACCCGGAAAATCCAGTCTGCCACTACTAGCCTTCTCCGAAGCCCGCAGCCACATTTTTCGCATCCGGAACATGGATCGCCGGGCGCGCCAGAACGATTCCAGCCGGTCCGGATTTGCTCTAGTCTCGCGCCATGAACGGCGACATGTCACGGGAACGGCGGCCCTCGATCCGAAACAGCCTGTCGTCGCGGCTGCTGATCCTGACCGTCATCTTCGTCATGCTGGCGGAAGTGATGATCTTCGTGCCCTCGGTGGCGCGCTACCGCGTCAGCTATCTGGAACAGATGCTGGCGGAGGCCAATCTGGCGGCGCTCTCGGTGCTGGCGGCCCCCGGCAACACGATCTCCAGGGATCTGGAACACCGCCTGTTGCGTGCGGTCGGGGTCAACGGCGTGGTCATGAAGCTTCCCCAGCGGCGCATGCTGCTGCTCGCCGAAGAAATGCCGCCGGCCGTCGACGCGACCTACGACCTGCGCGGGGCGGAACCGATGGAACTGATCGGCGACGCGCTCCGGACCATGATCATGGCCGACGGGCGGACGCTCAGGATCATCGGCGACGCCCGCAACGCCGAGGACGCCTATGTCGAGATCATCATGCCGGAGGCGTCGCTGCGCGCGGCATTGCTGGACTATGGCTGGAACATCTTCAGCCTGAGCCTGTTCATCTCCATCGTCAGCGCCACGCTGCTGTTCCTGACGCTGCGCTGGATGCTGGTGCGGCCGATGCGCCGGCTGACGGCGAACATCCTGGCCTTCCGCCGCAACCCGGAAGCGGCGCATCTGCCCGAACTGCCGACCGGGCGCGGCGACGAGATCTCGCTGGCCGCGCATGAACTGGCGGAGATGGAGCGCGACCTGCGTCAGGCCCTGGTGCAGAAGAACCACCTCGCCGCCCTGGGCGCCGCGGTCAGCAAGATCAGCCACGACCTGCGCAACATCCTGGCGACCTCGCAGGTGATTTCCGAACTGCTCTCCGATTCCCTCGACCCGACCGTCAGACGCCTGGCGCCGCGGCTGATCCAGTCCCTGGACCGCGCCATCGAACTCTGCCAGCGGTCGCTGAAATACGGCAGCGCCGACGAACCGCCGCCCCGGCCGACCCGGTTCCGGCTGCGGAGCCTGGTTGCGGAGGTCGGCGACACGCTGACCCTGGACGCCAGCCAGTCGCCGGCGTGGAAGAACCTCGTGGCCGACGAACTGGAGGTCCATGCCGACCGCGACCAGCTCTACCGGGTGCTGATGAACCTGGGCCGCAACGCCGCCGAAGCCGCCGGTGAGGAGGGCGAGGTCCGCGTCAGCGCCAATGAGCATGACGGCCATATCGCCATCCGCGTCTCCGACAACGGTTCCGGCGTGCCGGAAAAGGCCCGCGAGAACCTGTTCCGTCCCTTCGTCGGCTCGGCGCGGGAAGGCGGCACCGGCCTTGGCCTCACCATCGCCCGCGACCTGGTGCAGGCCCATGGCGGGACTCTGGAACTGGAGAGGACCGGCCCTTCGGGCACCTGCTTCCGGATATTGCTGCCGCTCTAGGTTTACGAATTCTCAGCCTTTGAGGCGTTAGCTGTCGGCATGTCGAAGACGCTCGCCATCGCCATCATCGGATTCGCCCTCGCGGCCTGCGAGGCGCGGCTGTTCGACGAGCCGCCGCCCATTACCGCGACCGACTACGTGGCCGATGTCTGCGAGAGCGCCGGAACCGACTCCCAGTCCTGCCGCGACGCCGGTCAGTTGCTGGCGCTGCGCTGCTTCCGGACCATCGGGACGGTCGACTGCTACCTGTCGGAGAATCCCTTCGCCACCAGCACTTCAGGGCGTTTCTTCGTCACGCCAATCGACAGGCGTCAGCCGACACCCTCCCCCGGCTGATTCGCAATTGCCGGAATCGCGCCCGGGCCTCTAAGCTCCCTCCTCCGGTCAGGAGGGTGGACAAAGGCATGGACGGCGCGATTCTCGCCATCGCCCAGCAAAAGGGCGGCGCGGGCAAGACCACGCTCACGATTCAGCTCGGTGTGGCCCTCGCCACACTTGGCCGCCGCGTCGCGCTGGTCGACATCGATCCGCAGCAGAGTCTGACCGCCTGGCACGCATTGCGCGCCCGCCGCGACGATGTCGCCGCCATCGAGATGCGGCAGGTCTCCGGCTGGCGCGCAGGCAGCGAGGTCGGCCGGCTGCGCCGCGATTTCGACGTCGTGCTGATCGACAGCCCGCCGCATGGCGAAACCGACACAAAGTCGGCGGTCCGCGCCGCCGACCGCGTGCTGATGCCGGTCCAGCCCAGCCCCATGGACTACTGGGCGGCGAAGAACACCGTCGACCTGGCCGAGCGGGAAAAGCGCGACTTCCTGCTGGTGCTCAATCGCGTGCCCGCCCGCAGCCGCCTTTCGGACCGGATCCGCGCCATGATCGCCGCAGACGGTCTGGCCGTCGCCGAAACCACACTGGGCAACCGTCAGCCATTCGCTTCGACAATCCTGGAGGGCCGCGGCGTCGCCGAGGCTCGGCCGAACAGCCAGGCGGCGCAGGAGATCATTTCACTGGCGCGGGAGGTAGCGCATGTCTGATGGTTCCAGGCCCCGGCCGATGGAGGGCCTGACCGTGGTCGACTTCACGGCCTTCGTCGCGGGTCCCTATGCCACGCGGCTGATGGCCGACATGGGCGCCAACGTGATCAAGGTGGAACCGCCCGAAGGCGAGACCCTGCGCGGCACGCCGCCCCAGGTGAACGGCATGAGCGGCTTCTTCTCCCAGCTCAACTGCGGCAAGAAGAGCGTGACGCTCAACCTGAAGTCGGCGAAGGGGCGCGAACTGGCCGCCGACCTGGCGGCGAAGGCGGACGTGCTGATCGAGAACTTCCGTCCCGGCGTCATGCAGCGGCTGAATCTGGACTATGAGAGCCTGTCGGCGCGCAATCCGCGGCTGATCTACTGTTCGATCTCGGGCTACGGACAGACCGGACCCGACGCGCAACGCCCGGCCTTTGCGCCGATCATCAACGCGGCCAGCGGCTACACCATGGCGGAGTTCCGCTATCAGCGCGCGACCGACAAGCCTGAAAGCTCGCGCACCCTGGCGGCCGACGTGCTGGGCGCGAACCATGCGCTGATCGCGATCACCACCGCGCTCTACCGCCGCGAGATCACGGGCGAGGGCGACCGTATCGACGTCGAGTTGCTCGCCGGGCTGATGAACATGATCCCGTTCGAACTGCAGGAGGCGCAGTTCCCGATCGAGAAGCTGAACATTCCGGTCTTCGACCCGATCAAGGCGCAGGACGGCTATTTCGTCGTCGCCCCGGTGACCGTGAAGAACTTCGCCGCCCTGGCGGAGGCCTGCGGCCATCCGGAATGGCTGACCGATCCGCGGTTTTCCACCACCGGCGAGCGCATGGCGCACTGGATGGAACTGTTCGGCGAGGTCGAGAAATGGGCCGCCGACAAGAGCGCCCAGGACGCGGCGCGAACCATCGAGGCGGCCGGCTGCCCGGCGCGGCGCTATCTGACGCCGAAGCAGGCGCTGGAAAATCCGCACATGCTCGAACGCGGCAGCATCGTCGAGGTCAACGATCAGATGGGTCGCCACAAGGTCGTCAACACGCCCTTCCGTTTCGCGCGGGCCGAGGCCGGCGTCAGCGCCGGCGCGCCGAGCCTGGGGGCGCAGACCGATGGCGTGCTCGCTGAAGTCCTCGATCTGGACCGGGCGGAGATCGAAAGGCTGCGCGGCGACGGCGCTCTCGGATAGTGCGCCCCCGCCGGGCTACTCCAGCAGTTTGATGCGGACCGCATCCATGCCATGGCGGCCGTTGGCGTTGACCATACGGAAACCGTCGAAGGGGTCGCGGAACCCATTGTCGATCAGGTTGAACTTCTCGACGCCATCCACCCAGACCTGCATGCGCCCGTTCTCGGACCGCCGCCAGCGCACATCGTAGGGCTCGGGGCGGGTCGAACCGGCCACGGCGGCGGGGAACGTGAAGTCCGCCTGACGCAGCGTCGCGATAGAGCTGCCGACCCGGACCAGGCGCATCCAGCCCTCCTCCGAGAACTGCAGCCGGTATCCATTGCGGCCATCGCCGCCCTGATAAACGCCGATCTCCAGCAAGCCCTCGGCGCCGCTGAAGAGCCGCGTCTCCAGATCGAAGGCGTTGGAGATGTCGTGCGTCAGGAAGATCGAGGACGCGACGTTGACGGCGCGGCCACCCTCGCGCCCCTCCCGGCCCCGGTTGTTGCCCAGCAGCCCCTCGAAGAGACGCTTTATGCCCTCTTCCGGCGTCACCTCGCGCGAGACGTCCACATGAGAGGCAAGTTGATTGTCCCCGGTCACGAACCATTCGCCCTGGGCGACGGTCCAGGCCGGATCGGCGGTGAAGTTTCCGTCCGAGAAGTCGTCGGCGATTTCCGGACGGGACGCGGTCCCGCCATTGCGGCCTGTCCCTTGCTCCAGGCTCTCTTCCGCCGTCTCGTGACGCCGCAGGGCCTCGCGCAGATCCTGCAGGAAGCCCGGACTCGCCGCCCGGTCGCGCTCGGCCTGGCGGATCAGGTCATTCAGCTGTTCGACCAGACGTTCCGTGTGCTGGGGCGTCTCATAGCCGCCGCGCCAGCGCTCATAGCGCCGGCCGTCGTCATCCTGGGCGAATGCGGGAAGACCGAGACTGAGCACGGCCATGGACACCGCGGCGATTATCAGGCGTTTCATCGGGCTACCCTCTCGTTGTTCTTGTTCCCAACGATATGGGTAGCGTCCGGATACCGACAATGGCGGCGGACGCGTCGCGGTCAGGCCCGGACCCGGCTCAGATCCACTTCACCTCGAGAATTTCGTAGGACTTCTCGCCGCGCGGGGTCTGGACGTCGACGACATCGCCCTCGGATTTGCCGATCAGCGCCCGCGCAATGGGGGAGGTGATGGAGACCAGGCCGCTGTCGATGTCCGCCTCGTCCACACCCACGATCTGGTAGGTGCTTTCCTCGTCATTGTCGACATCGGCCAGCATGACGGTCGCGCCGAAGCGCACGATATCCCCGGACATCTTTGAGGAATCGATTACCTCCGCCCGGCCCAGCGCACTCTCGAGCTCCATCACGCGGCTTTCGATGAACCCCTGCTTCTCCTTGGCGGCGTGATACTCGGCGTTTTCCGACAGGTCACCGTGAGCGCGCGCCTCGGCGATCGCCTGGATCACCGCCGGGCGCTCGACGGACTTCAGATTCTTCAGTTCGGCCTCGAGCCGCTTGTGGCCCCGAAGCGTCATTGGCACGCGTTCCATAGCGCTCACCCCGTTTGTTTCCGGCAAATGGCTGGAAATAGCTGCGCCGGTCGCTTTCAGAGCAACCGGCGCTTGGTGTCCATCAATAGTAGGACTGCAGCGGGGCGACTTCAAGACGCCCCGTTTTCAGGGCGTGCAACGCCGCAACAGCTGCCTTGGCGCCAGCGGCGGTGGTGTAGTAGGGGATGTGGAACTGCAGCGCCGTACGCCGGAGCGAGAAGCTGTCGTGGATCGCCTTCTCGCCGTCGGTGGTGTTGAAGACGAGCTGAACTTCGCCGTTCTTGAGCGCGTCGACGATGTGCGGGCGGCCTTCCAGCACCTTGTTGATCGCCCGGCATTCGATGCCGTTGTCATTCAGGTACCGCGCGGTGCCGTGGGTCGCCACGATCGAGAAACCGAGCGCCCGGAGCTGGCTCGCCATCGCCACAGCCAGCGGCTTGTCGCTGTCGCGCAGCGAGATGAAGACCGCTCCGCCCGTCGGCAGGCGGGCGCCGGCGCCGAGCTGCGATTTCAGGAAGGCCATCTCGTAGTCTCTGGCGATGCCCATGACCTCGCCGGTGGAACGCATCTCCGGGCCGAGAATGATGTCGACGCCGGGGAACCGCGCGAAGGGGAACACCGCTTCCTTCACCGCGGTATAGGGCAGCTTCGTGACATCCCAGTCGAGGCCGAAGGTGGCGAGCTTCTCGCCGGCCATCAGCCGCGCCGCGATCTTGGCGATCGGCTTGCCGATGGTCTTGGCGACGAACGGCACGGTCCGCGAGGCCCGCGGATTGACCTCCAGGATGTAGACCAGGCCGTCCTGCACGGCGAACTGCACGTTCATCAGGCCGATGACGTTCAGCTCCCGCGCCAGCACTGCGGCCTGCCGCTTGATCTCGTCGATGATCTCGCCGTTGAGCGAGAACGGCGGCAGGGCGCACGCGCTGTCGCCCGAATGCACGCCGGCCTCCTCGATGTGCTCCATGATGCCGGCGACGAACACGTCCTCGCCGTCGGAGAGCACGTCGGCGTCGACCTCGATGGCGTTGGCCAGGTAGGAATCGACCAGCACCGGATTGGCGCCGGAAACCTTCACCGCCTCGCGGATGTAGCGGTCGAGGCCGGCGATGTCGTGGACGATCTCCATGGCCCGCCCGCCCAGCACGTAGGAGGGCCGGAGCAGCACGGGGAAGCCCAGCCGCTGGGCCACGGCCTGCGCCTCGGCGTGGCTGCGCGCAATGCCGTTGGGGGGCTGGCGCAGACCCAGCTTGCTCAGCATCTGCTGAAACAGGTCGCGGTCCTCGGCGCGGTCGATCGCCTCGACCGAAGTGCCCAGGATCGGCACGCCCGCATCCAGCAGCCCCTGCGCCAGGCGGAGCGGCGTCTGCCCCCCGAACTGCACAATGGCGCCGACCACCTCGCCCGACTGCTCCTCGGCGCGGACGATCTCCAGCACCGTCTCGATCGTCAGCGGCTCGAAATAGAGCCGGTCGGAGGTGTCGTAGTCGGTCGAGACCGTCTCCGGATTGCAGTTGACCATGATGGTCTCGTATCCCGCCTCCTTCAGGGCGAAGGCGGCATGGACACAGCAATAGTCGAACTCGATGCCCTGCCCGATGCGGTTCGGACCGCCGCCCAGAATGATGATCTTGCGGCGGTCGGTGGGCCGGGATTCGCATTCGGCCGGCTGGATCGAGCCGTCCGGGGCGGGCCACCCCTCATAGGTCGAGTACATGTAGGGCGTTTCGGATTCGAACTCGGCGGCGCAGGTGTCGATCCGCTTGTAGACCGGCCGGATTCCGGCCATGCGCCGCGCCGCGGCGGCCTTGGATTCCGAGGTCCCGGTCAGCTTCCCGATGCGCCGGTCGCCGAAGCCGAGCTTCTTCACCGCCAGCCAGCCCGCCGGTGTCCGCGGCAGGCCCTCGAGCCTGAGCGTCTCCTCGGCGGTGACGATCTCGTCGAGGCGGTCGATGTACCACGGGTCGTAGCCCGTGATCCGCGCGATGCGCTCCTTGTCCAGACCGAAGCGGAGCGCCTCGGCCGTCAGCAGCAGCCGGTCCGGCGTCGGCCGGCCCAGGGCCGCGATCAGCGCGTCCTCGTCATCGCTGTCGAGAGGCATGTCGTCCAGGCCGTCGAGCCCGGTTTCCATCGAGCGGAGCGCCTTCTGCAGGCTTTCGTGGAAGCTGCGGCCGACGGCCATGACCTCGCCCACCGATTTCATCGCCGTGGTCAGGACCGGCTCGGCGCCGGGGAACTTCTCGAAGGTGAAACGCGGAATCTTGGTCACGACATAGTCGATCGTCGGCTCGAAACTGGCCGGCGTGACCTTCGTGATGTCGTTCTGCAGTTCGTCCAGCGTGTAGCCCACCGCCAGCTTGGCGGCGACCTTGGCGATGGGAAAGCCCGTCGCCTTGGACGCCAGGGCCGAGGAGCGGCTGACGCGTGGGTTCATCTCGATCACCACCAGACGGCCTGACTGGGGATCGACGGCGAACTGCACGTTGGAGCCGCCCGTGTCGACGCCGATCTCACGCAGCACCGCGATCGAGGCGTCGCGCATGATCTGGTATTCCTTGTCCGTCAGCGTCAGCGCAGGCGCGACGGTGATGGAATCGCCGGTATGCACGCCCATCGGATCGACGTTCTCGATGGAGCAGATGATGATGCAGTTGTCCGCGTGGTCGCGGACCACCTCCATCTCGTATTCCTTCCAGCCGAGCACCGATTCCTCGATCAGGATCTGCTTGGCCGGCGAGGCGTCGAGGCCGCTGGTGACGATGGCGTCGAACTCGTCGCGGTTATAGGCGATGCCGCCGCCCTGGCCGCCCAGGGTGAAGGACGGCCGCACGATCGTCGGCAGGCCGACGATCTCCAGCGCCGCCCGTGCTTCCTCCAGCGTCGTCGCGATCTCCGAACGCGGCATCTCGAGGCCGATCCGGTTCATCGCGGCGCGGAACAGATCGCGGTCCTCCGCCATGGCGATGGCTTCCCGGTCGGCGCCGATCAGTTCCACGCCGAGGCGCTCCAGCGTGCCGTCCGCAGCCAGCGCCAGCGCCGTGTTCAGCGCCGTCTGACCGCCCATGGTGGGCAGGATCGCGTCCGGGCGCTCCTTCTCAAGAATGCGCGCCACGACCTCCGGGGTGACCGGCTCCACATAGGTCGCGTCGGCGAACTCGGGATCGGTCATGATCGTCGCCGGGTTCGAGTTGACCAGGATGATGCGGTAACCCTCGTCGCGCAGCGCCTTGCACGCCTGGGTGCCGGAATAGTCGAACTCGCAGGCCTGGCCGATGATGATCGGACCCGCGCCGATGATCATGATCGATTCGATGTCGGTGCGTTTGGGCATCGGCGGTCAGCCTTCCTTTCCGTCGATGAAGTCCGTGAAGCGGCGGAACAGGTAGTGACTGTCCTTCGGTCCCGGGCTCGCCTCCGGGTGGTACTGGACGGAGAAGACCGGCCGATCCTTCAGCCGGATGCCCTCCAGCGTGCCGTCGAACAGCGACCGATGCGTCTCCTCGACATTCTCGGGCAGGCTTTCGCGGATCACACGGAAACCGTGGTTCTGGCTGGTGATCTCGACCTTGCCGGTGGTGAAGTCCTTGACCGGCTGGTTGGCGCCGCGGTGGCCGAGCTTCATCTTCTCGGTCTCGCAGCCAAGCGCCAGGGCCAGCAGCTGATGGCCGAAGCAGATGCCGAAGACCGGCTTGCCCGCATCCACGATCTTCCTGATTTCCGGCACCGCGTAACCGGCGCTGGCCGCCGGATCGCCCGGTCCGTTGGACAGGAAGACGCCGTCGGGCTCGTGCCCCAGCACCTCCTCCGCCGTGGCGGTGGCGGGCACGACGGTGACCTCGCAGCCGAGATCGGTCAGGCAGCGCAGGATGTTGCGCTTGGTGCCGTAGTCGATGGCGACGACCTTGCGCGTGGCGGGCGCCGACTTCGCGTAGCCCCGGCCCAGCGTCCAGCCGCCCTCTTCCCAGCGATAGGTCTGGTGACAGGTGACGTCGCGGGCGAGGTCCATGCCCTTCAGGCCCGGGAACCCGCGCGCCTGTTCGACCAGCGCGTCGATGTCGAACTTCCCGTCCGGGCTGTGCGCGACGACGCCGTTGGGCGGGCCGCCGTCGCGGATCCGGCGGGTGAGCGCACGCACGTCGACGCCGGCGATGCCGGGCAGGTCGTAGGATTTCAGCCACTGGTCCAGATGGCGCGTCGCGCGCCAGTTGGACGGCTCGGTGATGTCCATGCGCAGGATCACGCCGCGGGCCGCAGGCGTGGTGCTTTCCAGATCCTCCTCATTCGCGCCCACATTGCCGATGTGGGGGAAGGTGAAGGCGATGATCTGGCCGGCATAGGAAGGATCGGTGACGATCTCCTGGTAACCGGTCATGGAGGTGTTGAAGCAGAGCTCCCCCACCGCCGTGCGCGCGGCGCCGATTCCGATGCCGTACGTCACGGTGCCGTCGGCCAGCACCAGCGCAGCCGTGCTGGACGACGCCCCGCCGGTCGGTGTCGGCGGCGCGGTCATTTTTTCATTGTCTGCCATGAGTCTACGGCTTGATAAGTCGGAGGTAAGGCGCGCCCGCAGAGGGTCCGCCGACGCGCAAATTGCCGGGAACTTAATGTTTCGCGGCAAAGGGGTCAAGCCGCGCCCCGAATGTAAAAATATTTTAAAATCAATAACTTAGTTCTTGGATTTACTTTTTGCCACACCCCCGTATTTCGATTATGTTGCGCGCCCTCACATTGGGCGTGGGTGGCAGGAATGCTGAAACAGAAGCTGAATGACGATCTGAAGGACGCAATGCGCGCCAGGGATTCGCGCCGCGTCGCGACGCTCCGCCTGATCGCCGCCGCGATCAAGGAGCAGGAAATCAGCAACCGCGGCGAGGCCGACAGCCAGGGCCTGTCCGACGAGGCCATCATCCAGATCCTGTCGAAGATGGTGAAACAGCGCCGCGAGTCGATCCGCCTCTACGAGGAGGGCGGCCGCGTCGACCTGGCCCAGCAGGAACAGGGCGAGATCGCCATCATCGAGGGCTATCTGCCGAAACAGATGGACGCCGCCGAGATCCGGCAGGTCTGCAGCCAGGTGAAGTCGGAACTCAACGCCTCGGGGCTGAAGGACATGGGCCGCTGCATGGGCGTCATCAAGGACCGCTATGCCGGCCGCATCGACATGGGCGAGGCCAGCAAGACCATGAAGTCGGAGCTGAGCTAGATCGTTGTACGAAGGGACTGAATCACCCGGCGTCCTGCGCGGCGCGCCGGCCGGTCATCCCCGCATCGCCTCGAACTGACCGCCATAGCCCGACGGGTCGATCCTGATATCGATCAGCTTCGGCAGATCGTAGGTCGCCAGCAGATCCAGCGCCGGCTGCAGCCTGTCCAGCCGGTCGACCGTCGCCGCGGCCCAGCCGAAGGCGCGGGCCATCGCCGCGAAATCGAATGTCTCCGAAGCGACGCCCGAGCGCGGGCGCTGCTGATTGCGCTGCTTGACGTCGATCAGCGACAGCGCGGAATCGTTCAGGATCACATAGGTGATGTCGGCGTTCAGTTCGGCGGCGGTGGCGAGTTCGCCCAGGCACATCATCGCGCCGCCATCGCCGGTGATCGCGACCACCGGCCGGTCCGGTTCGGCGCAGGCGCTGCCGATCGCCGCCGGCAGGGCGTAGCCCATCGTGGACAGCCCGTTCGACTTGAGCACGCCTGCGGGCTCGCGGGCGATCCACTGCGCCAGGGTCGGGATCATGTGCGCGCCCGCATCGACCGTCAGCCGGGCCGAAGTGTCGGAAGCGGCCTGGATCATGCGGACCGCATCGTCGGGGGAGACGCCTTCGACCGCCGGATAGGCGACGCGCGCCCGATAGGCCGCGCGATGACCGGCAATGGCCTCGTCCCAGTCCGCGCCGCGCGCCGTCCGCGCAAGCTCCGCGGCCATCCGGCCGATGTCGCCGACGGCCATGACTTCCGGCGCCGGATGCCCGCCGGCCGCGGCCCAGTCCCAGGCCGAGAGCGCCAGCACCGGCGCGTCGTACATCCAGCGGCCGGGAATGGCCTCGACCGGGTCGTGGCCCACCAGCAGGATCAGGTCGGCGTCGTTCAGCACCGCCGCCTCCGCCGTGCCGCCGGTGAAAGTGGCGACGAAATGGCTGTCGTCGTCGGCGATGACGCCCTTGGCCTTGTAGGTGGTCAGGCAGGCTGCGTTCAGCGCCCGGGCCAGCGCGCGCACCGGCTCGCCCGCATGGCGCGCCTGCAGGCCGACGATCATCGCCACCCTGCACGATCCGTCGAGGCGTTCGGCGATGCGGGCGAGTTCCGGCGGCGGCGCGGCATCCTGCTCCGCCGGCCCCGGCACCGCGTCTTCGAAGGGCAGGCCGGCCTCGGCCGCCGTCATGTCGACATGGACCGGCCCCCGTGGATCGGCGGTCATAATGTCCATCAGAGCCGCGATCTCCGCCCCCGGCGTCGACGGGGTCAGCCAGGCCGCCGCCCTGGCGACGGGGCGGAACATCGCCGGCTGGTCGAATTTCTGGTGCCAGCTCGGCCGGTTCGGATCCTCGGGCACCCGGTCCGTGAACAGCATCACCGGCGCGCGCTCCAGCGCGCAGTAGGCCATGCCGTTGACGGCGCTCGCCGCCCCCGGCCCGACGCCGGCGAGCGCCGCGCCCGGTGCGCCGGTGATCTCCGCGGTCGCCGCCGCGGCCAGCATCGCCGCCGTCTCGGTCCGCGTCAGCACGAAGCGCACGCCCAGCTTCCCGCAGGCCTCGATCAGGTCCAGGCTGGAGCCGCCGCCGGGGACCCCGAACAGGTGCCGCGTCCCCCGCGCCCGCAGCGCGCCCACCAGCGCCTCGGCGAATGTCGTCATGTCTGCCCCTCCCCCGAATGAAGAAGGGGGCCGAAGCCCCCTTCCCCGTCATCCGGCATGATGCGTCAGATCGGGCCGTCCGTCACCACAGGGCGACGGGGTTGATGATCATCTGGACCGCGCCCTTCACGCGCGCCTGACCGAGCACGAACATGAACTCCTGCACGCCCTGGGACACCAGCGGACCGGTGTTCATGGTCTCCAGGATGTAGATGCCGTTCTCCTTCAGGAAGGTGACATGGCCGTAGAAGATCTTGTCGCCCTTCGCCGGCGGCACGGCTTCCACGCCCCAGGTGTCGGCGCCGACCGCGACCGGGTTCTTGTCCGCCAGCCAGACGGCGGCAGCGTTGTTCAGGCCCGGCTCACCGCTGACCCAGGCCTTGGGATCGCTTTCCAGCTTGGCGTCGGTCCAGCCGGTGTGCACAAGGATGATGTCGCCATCCTTGAAGGTGACGCCCTGCGCCTTGGAGGCGGCCTCGAGATCCTCCGGCGTGATCGCCTCGCCGGCGGCCATCGTTTCGACGCCCTTGTGCTTGGCCATGTCGATGATCACGCCACGGCCCACCAGCGGCGGGACGTTGTGGATACCCAGCTTCTTCAGGCCGGTGACGAAGGCGATATCCGCAGGCGAGTTGCAGTTGTAGTAGGTGCCCTCGCCCAGATGGCCGAGGCCGTCCAGCTGCGGGCCGATACCGAACCAGAGCTGGGCCACGTCGTCGTTGTAGATCGAGCTCCAGCCGAAGTCCTGCGCCAGATCGCGGCCGCCCTGTTGTCCGGGCGAGACGACCTGCAGCATCATCCCGCGCGGCGGGAAGGCCGGCATGTTGGGATCGATGACGATGCCCAGCGGATGGGTCATGCCCTGTTTGACCAGGCCCGCGGCGGCCTTCACCCGCTCCGTCGTGATCAGGTTGGCGGCGCCGATCTCGTCGTCCGCGCCGTACTTCGACGGCTGGCATTCCTGCGCCAGCACCGGGCCGGCGGCGAGCGCGAGCCCAAGTGTCGCGCCAATCAGCAGTCTCTTCATGGTGACGTCTCCTCCTTGTCTTCTTGCGACGCCGCCCGATAGCCGGCGCCAGCCCCCCTTGTTGGGAAGGTCACGGGAGGAATGATCGGAAGTCACTCGCCAACATTGCAAGGAATTTCTTGCGTCACGTAACTCTGTTACATGGAGAGCGTGATATTATTACGTTGTATATGTAATGATATTACATGAACCGCGATATCGGGTTCACGTCCGTGGCGGTTTCAGCCCGGCCAGCGAACAGACATGGTCGAGCAATGCTGAGAAATCCCGGCCCGCGAAGGCCGCGTCGCCCTTGGCCAGCGCCAGCGATTCACGCACCGCCGCGCCCGCGAACATGGGGATGCCGGCCTCCCGCGCCGCCTCCAGCGCCAGGCTGACGTCCTTGTGGGCCAGCGCAATGCGGAAGCCGGGCTCGGTGTCGCCCTTCAGCACCTTGTTGGGCCAGGCGCTGACCAGATGGCCGTTGGTGGCCGTGGTGCCGTTGATCACGTCCAGCGTGGTGGCGATGTCTAGCCCGAAGGCCTGAGCCAGGGAAATCGCCTCCGCATCGATCTGGCAGACCGCGATCGCAATCAGGTTGTTGACCAGCTTGGTGCGGATGCCGGCGCCGGGACCGCCGCAATGGTGGATGGTCGATCCCATCGCTTCCAGCAGAGGCTTCACGCGGCCGAAGTCGTTGCCCGAAGCGCCCACCATGAAGAGCGACTCGCCGGCGATGGCATGGGCGACCAGGCGGCCGACCGGTGCGTCGACGAAGCCGATGCCGGCCTCGTTGAGTTCCCGGCAGAGCCGGTCGGTCGTTGCCGGCGCGATGGTCGACATGTCCATCAGAAGCTGGTCGGGCCGCCCGTGGGCGCGCACCCCCGCGGCGCCCAGCGCCACTTCCTCCACGTCCGGCGAATCCGGCAGCATGGTGACGATGATGTCGGCCTTCCCGGCCACCTCGGCGACGGAACCGGCCACCGCGGCCCCCAGTTCCGCGACCTCGATTTCCTTCGAGCGGTCCGCGTCGAAGACCACAAGATTGTGGCCGGCGCGCGCCAGGTTCGCCGCCATAGGGCCGCCCATGGCGCCCAGGCCGATGAAACCGATCGTTTCCGTCATGGCTCAGTCTCCCGCTTCGAGGACAGGCAGGTTGCGCAGCACTTCGCGCGCCTGCGCCGCATCGGCGGCGATCTGCGCCTTCAACGCTTCCAGCCCGTCGAACTTCCGTTCCGGCCTGAGGAAGTCGATGAAGCGCACCTCGGCGCGCTTGCCGTAGAGGTCGCCCGAATAGTCGAAGACATGCACTTCCAGCAGCACGTCGGATTTCTCGAAGGTCGGCCGCCGGCCCAGGTTGGCGACGCCGTCGCGCCAGACCACCCGGCCGTTCTCGGGCCAGCCGATCTGGACCGCGTAGACGCCGAACTGCGGCTCCAGATAGCCGCCGAGCGAGATGTTGGCCGTCGGGAAGCCGATGGTGCGGCCGCGCTGGTCGCCCCGGCGAACGCGGCCGTGGACCTCCCACCAGTGGCCCAGCAGTTCGGCCGCGCGGCGGGGCTCGCCCTGCCAGAGCGCATCGCGGATACGTGTCGACGAAATCACTTCCTGGCCCTCATGCACCGGCTCGACGACACTGACGCCGAAGCCCCGCTCGACCGCCGCATGACGGAGCAGCGCGACATTTCCCGCGCGCTTGTGCCCGAAGGCGAAATCGTAGCCGACGACGATGTGGCCGACACCCAGACGGCGGCAGAGCACATCCTCGATGAAGTCCGTCGCCGACATGCGCGCGACCGCTTCGTCGAAACGCGACACGGCCATCATGTCGATGCCGGTCTCGCAGAGCCCGACGACGCGGGCGCGGAAATTGGTCAGGCGGAAGGGCGGCGCCTTGGGCGCGAAGTATTCCCGCGGGTGAGGCTCGAACGTGAGCACGCCCGACGGCGCGCCACGC
Source organism: Minwuia thermotolerans (assembly GCF_002924445.1). Classification (NCBI taxonomy): domain Bacteria; kingdom Pseudomonadati; phylum Pseudomonadota; class Alphaproteobacteria; order Minwuiales; family Minwuiaceae; genus Minwuia; species Minwuia thermotolerans. Next base: position 56,263 of record NZ_PIGG01000068.1, on the reverse strand, counting down.
GCCCGGGCGTGATCGCGGGCCATGCCGATGAGCACCCGGTGGCCGCGGTGGACGCCGTCGAAATTGCCGATGGCGACGGTGGCGCCGCGGAGACTCTGCGGGGCCGGGGTGTTGAGCCGTACGAGCCGCATGGACCGCCGGGTCACTTGCCGCGGCGCGGCGGCATGATCCAGGCATCGCCGACGATGACGTTCTTGCCGCCGACAGTGCAGGTGCAGGTGAAGTGCACCCGGCCCTTGTCGGCCAGCACCTCGTCGACCTCGGCGCGGGCGGTGACCACATCGCCGATGCGCACGGGCGCCACGAACTTCAGATTCTGACCGAGATAGATGCCACCCGGCCCCGGGAATATGGTGCCGAAGATGGTCGACAGGAAGCTGCCCGAGAGCATGCCGTGGGCGATGCGGCCCTTGAACATGGTTGTCTTCGCGTAGTCCTCGTCCAGGTGCAGCGGGTTGTCGTCGCCGGAAGCGTCGGCGAAGGACTGGATCAGATCCCCGGTGACCTCGCGGGTGTACTCCGCGGCCATGCCGACGGAGATGTCCTCCAGATAGTAGGTCGTGCCCTTTTCGGTGATTGCCGGCATCGCTTCCCCTTTCCCCTGCGCCGTTGCCCGCCGGCGCGCGCGGACTATAGGCGCGCGTCCCGGAGGCGACAAGACGGCCGGCGCACGGCCCGGTTTACGCAAAATTCAGGAAAACCGGCGATGGTGGGGGCCGGCCTCTGCATCCCCCGTGCGGTGAGTAATGCGTATCGACCAGAACATGCCGATCCTGATCGTGGACGATTACCTGCAGATGCTGCGGATCATCGGCAACCTGCTCCGCCAGATCGGCTTCACCAACATCGACACCGCGATGGACGGCGCCGCCGCCCTGCGCAAGCTGCGCGAGAACGACTACGGCCTGATCATCTCCGACTGGAACATGGAGCCGATCACCGGCTACCAGCTGCTGGAGGAGATCCGCGCCGACGAGGAACTGCACGATCTGCCGTTCATCATGGTCACCGCGGAGAGCAAGACCGAACACGTCATCGCCGCCAAGCAGGCGGGCGTGAACAACTACATCGTCAAGCCCTTCACGGCCCAGACGCTCAAGGAGAAGATGGAGCTGGTCTTCTCCGATTATTGAACGCTGCCGCACCGCCGCTGCGGTGTGGACAACCGGCTTCCAGATACCGACATGGCCTTTTCAGGCGGTTCCTGCGGGAACCGCTGGCGCAGAAGAACCGATCTGGAGAACAAGAACGATGCGCAATCGAATGACCGCAATCGCCGCCGCCCTCGCCCTCGGAGCCGGCGTCACCGCAGCCGGCGCCCAGCCTGCCGGCGAAAGCCACATGGAACTCGAGGGCGCCAACGTCCTCAGCGTTGGCGGCGAGGAGATCGGCGAGATCGAGGAAGCCATCATCGACGGCACCGGCCGCGTGGTCGGCGTCGTGGTCGAGTTCGGCGATTTCTTCGACCTGGACGACCGCGAGGTGCTGATGACGCTCGACGAACTGGACTACAGCCCCGACGGCTTCGTCACCGACATCACCGAAGCGGAGGCCGAGGCGCTGATCGAATGGGACCGCGAGATCGATGACATGGACGTCGTCGACGTCAACGGCCACGAGATCGGCGAGATCGAGAGAGCGCTGGTCGACCGCTCCGGCCAGGTATCCGCGCTGGTCGTCGAGGTCGGCGGCTTTCTCGGCATGGGCGACCGTGAGGTAATCATGTCTCTGGAGAAGCTCGAATACGCCAGGGGCGACTACATGACCCGCCTGCCGAAGGCCGAGATCGAGAACCTGCCCGAATGGGAGGGCTGAAACGCCCCATCCGGCCGGCCGCCTGACGGAGGAGCTGTGTCATCTTCGACTGGATCACGGGCGTCATCGAACAGGGCGGCTATCCGGGCATCGCCTTCCTGATGTTTGCGGAGAACGTCTTTCCGCCCATCCCCTCGGAGCTGATCATGCCGCTCGCCGGGTTCAGTGCTGCCCGCGGGGAGCTGGACATCGTTCTGGCGACCCTCGCCGGTTCGGCCGGTTCCCTGCTGGGCGCGCTGTTCTGGTACGGCATCGGACGCTGGCTGGGCGAGCACGAACGGCTGAAGCGTTTCGCCGAAGGCCACGGACGCTGGCTGACCCTGACGCCGAAGGAGATCGACCGGGCCCGCGACTGGTTCGAACGCCATGGCGGCAAGGCGGTCTTCCTCGGCCGCCTCGTGCCTGCCGTGCGGACGTTCATTTCCGTGCCGGCCGGCGTGGCCCGCATGTCCCTGGCCCGCGTCACGCTCTACTCGGCGCTGGGCACGGTGATCTGGACTGCGCTGCTTTCGGGGGCGGGCTTCCTTCTGGAAGACCAGTACCAGCGCGTCGCCGGCTGGGCCAACCCGGTATCGAACGCCGTCGTGGCCTTGCTCGTGATCTGGTACCTCTACCGTGTGATCACCTTCCGCAAGGGAGGCTGAGCGGCCTGCTCAGGCGGCCTGCATCGCCTCGGGAAAGACACGCTGGGCGAAGCGCGGATAGGTTTCGGCGATCTCCAGCGAAACGTGACGGCGGATTTCGTCCAGCGTCGCCCGGTCGGGCAGCACGGTCTCCGGCACGTCATCGGGCACGTCGAAATCGAAGCCGGTGTTGTCGCGCACCTCCTCGACCGTATGGCCGGGATGGACGCTTTTCAGATGAAAGCGCGCGCGCGCCGTGTCGAACCCCATCAGGCACAGTGGCGTAACCATCGCGTAGGGCCCCCCGGTGCGGTAGATGTCCTTGCCGCTGGTGCCCGGCGTGGAGACGAAATCCACCTTCGGTACGAAGACGCGGCGGCTGTGCTCCTCCCGGAACAGGATCACCCGCGGCACCAGATAGTAGAGATAGGCGCTGCCGAAGGAACCCGGCCAGCGGATGTCGTTGTTCGGATAGTCGCCGGTCCCCACCAGGTTGATGTTGGCCTGACCGTCGATCTGCCCCCCGCCCAGGAAGAAGGCGTCCAGCCGGCCCTGGCCGGCCCAGTCGAACAGTTCCACACCGCCATTTGTCATCAGGTTGTTGGCGCGGCTGCCGAGAATGTTGACGTGCATCGCGCCGCCGCTCTGTCGCCGCGCCAGCAGGCAGCCACCGCCCGGAATGGGCGAGGACGCGCCGGCCGCCACCAGACGGCAGCCCTCCAGCAGGCGTGCGATGATGGCGATCAGCAGCTCTTCCGGCTTGACCTCGTCCGGGGAGGGCCGCGCCGGGTTCATTCCGCGGCCGCCTGAGCGCTCTCGCCCAGGACATGGGCGCGGAGATACTCGGCGAACCCTTCGTCGGAGCGGGCTGCAGCGACATAGCCCTGCATGTGCGCGTCGTCCGTGGCGTATTCGTTCCAGAACGGCAGCGGCCAGGCGCCGTGCCGGGCTTCGGCGACGCCGCCCACATAGATGGATGACAGCGTGCCTGCGGCAGTGGCGTCGTCTTCCAGCAGATTGCCTTCGACGATTTCCTCGACCGTCACCAGCGATTGCTTCGCTGCGCCGGCCATGGCGAACAATTCCCGACGGATGCCGAGATAGACATTGCCCTGCCGGTCGGCCTTGAGCCCGTGGAAGATCGCGAAATCGGGGCGCAGCGCCGGCAGCAGGACGATCGGGTCCTCGTCGGCCGAGAACGGGTTCTGCTGCACCAGCCAGTCATCGCGGTTGGCCAGGATGTCGGAGCCGATCATGCCCCTCAGCGGCATGTAGGGAATGCCCTTCTGGCCGGCCTGAATGGCCGCGTGAACCGCCGGACAGGTCGCGTCCTTCACCTTCAGGGTGCCGGCCTTCAGCGCCGCCTGGAACCGCGGCGCGCCGCCGAACTCGCCCAGGGTCACCGCGGAGGTCTCGATGGTCGATACCGCGCCGGCGCCGATCAGCATGTCGCCCTGCAGGCCGGTGACCGGCACACAGACCAGATGCAGGTTCTTCACCCCGCGCCGCACCAGCGCCCGGGTGAGCTCCATGGAAACGCCGGAATAGTCGGGCGGCACCGCAATCTGGGCCCCGTCGGGCACCATCGCGGCCAGTTCCTCGGCGGATGAGCGGATCGCGTCAGCCATGTCACTTGTCTCCCCGGAAACGCATCTCTTACAGACATATCATGTTCCAGTGATGCAAAACAGTCACGAAGTCCGACAAACCCCTGTGTTCTCTTGCAAATTCACTCTGGAGATGGTAACTAAGTACAAATTGCAAGTGGAAATTCGATGGCGCGCGCGAAAATTGCGACGGTGAAGGGCAGCAAGGCGGTCGTCCTGCCGGACGACATCGCCCGGCGGCTGCATCTGATGGCGGGAGACACCGTCTACATCCGGGAGACCAGCCGGGGGATCGAAATCAGCGCAATGAGCCCGATCGAGGAAGACGACCTCCGCAGCGCCCAGGAAGCCATGCGCGCCTACCGGGAGAAATGGCGCTTCGCCGGAGGCTGACTGCCAACGGGTTCCCCCTGCATCGAAGGCGCACTACTCTCCCCGGACCCATGGCGACCGGGAGACCGCCCGAATGAACGAACGCGTCCAGCGCTGGCTGATCAGCGCCGCCGATCTGCAGGATCGCCTAGCCGATCCCGATCTCCGCATCTTCGATTGCACCACGCGGCTGGAGCCCGATCCGCAGAGCACCTACCGCGTCGTGCCCTGCCGCGACGAATACGAGGCCGCCCATGTTCCCGGCGCCGCGTTCATCGACATCCAGCAGGATCTCTGCAGGCCCCATCCGACGCTGCGCTTCACCTTCCCCGATGCGGACGCCTTCGCCCGCGGCGCGGGGGCGCTGGGCATCGGCGACGGCAGCCGGGTCGTGCTCTACAGCCGCCACCATCCCATGTGGGCCACCCGCGTCTGGTGGATGCTGCGCGCCTTCGGTTTCGACAACGCGGCCGTGCTCGACGGTGGCATCGACAAGTGGGAGGCCGAGGGACGGCCGATCGAGCAGGGGGCGAACAGCTATCCGCCGGCGACGTTCACGCCCGCGCCCCGGCCGGAACTTGTCTACGACCGCGAGCAGGTGCTCGCCGCACTGGCGGACAAGGGCTCGGTCGTGGTCAACGCCCTTTCCCGTGAGCAGCACGAGGGCGGTGGCACGCACTACGGCCGGCCCGGCCGGATTGCAGGCTCGGCCAATGCGCCCGCGCGGGAGATGGTGCGGCCTGACCGCACCTTCCGGCCTCTGTCCGAATTGCGACAGCTCCTCGACGAGGCCGGCGCCGACGAGTCCAAGCGGGTCGTCACCTATTGCGGCGGCGGCATCGCCGCCACGACACCGGCCTTCGTTATGGCCCTGATGGGCCAGGACGAGGTCTCGCTCTACGACAATTCCCTCAGCGAATGGTGTGTCCACCCCGAACTGCCCATGGAGAGCGATCGGTCATGAAACATCTCTTAGCGTTCTGCCTCGGACTGATGCTTCTCGTCCCCGCCGGCGCGCACGCCGCGGACCCCAGCCTGGTGGGCGAACTCGATCCGGGGCTGATCGACGCGATCGGCAACCGTGCGCTGGACAACATACATCTGGGCCAGTGCGCCCCGGAAAGGAACTGCCAGCCGGCGACGTCCGCCGAGAAGCGCCGCGGCGTGATTACCGGCAACATGACGGCGGACGCGATCCGGCGCGGCGCCGGCTCCGCCTGGGCCGATCACTGCGGCTTCGAGTGGGGCGAACGCTCCTTCCTGCCGCTGATGGAGCGGGAGCAGAACAGCGGCTGCTGGAACCCGCGGCAGCTCGCCCTGATCTCGGTTACTCACGGCCTCGCCATGGCGCTCTTCCGGGACGAGTTGAAGTCCAAGGGCCATATCTGCGATCCTGCCACGCAGGAGCGGGTCGAGGCCTATCTGCTGAAGATCGGCGGCATGACGCGGCGGAACGACTGCCGCGAATAGCGCCGGTTCAGCCCTCGCCCGCAAGACCCTCGAGAGCGTCGCCGTACAGCACGCGGATGTCCGCCGCCTCGTCGCCTGCGCCCAGCTTGTCGTAGAATCGCCGGCCACGGGCGTTGTCGCGCCGCACGCCCCAGAAGACCGCGTCGCAGCCTGTCGCCAGGGCATGCAGCGCCACGGCCGCCATCAGGCTTCGGGCGACGCCGCCGCCCCGCCACTCCGGCGTGACATAGAGATTCTCCAGCCACCGAGCGGGCTGCGCCGTTTCGGCGTGATAGGCCAGATTGTGAGCCGCGTAGCCGACGACGATCCCGCCGGCCACGGCGACTTCCGTCGCCAGGATCGCGTTATCGCCGATGAAATCCCGTATCATGACGGAGGCATCGAAGGGACAGAGCGCCTCTGCGCCCAGGTCCTCGAAATCCAGCGCGTTCGCCAGTTCCGCCAGACGCGCCGCATCGTCCGGCGCCGCCCGCCTGATCGTCCACTTGCCCTCGTCCATCCGCCACCCCCGTTTCAGCCGCGCCGTAGATAACGCCGATGCCATCGGTTCCCAAGCGGCGCTTGCAATTCCAATTTGATAATGATTATCATTTTCATATCAATCGAGAGGAGCGCATCATCATGATTCTCGCCATGCAGCCCCCGTCCCTGCGCATCGACACCGCCCGGCTCGGCGAATGCGAGCGTCTGTTTCTCTGGTGCGTGCGAAGCTGGGTGCACGCCGCCTTCCGCCGCACCAGCTCAGAGGACCTGCGTCTGGCCCTGCTTGCCCATCGCCTGGAGCCCGCGGCGGCCGAGATCGACGGCCTTATGCGCCAGATCGCGGCCCATGCCAGCGGCACCGTCGACATCCGCATCCGCCGCGCGACCGAGTTGAGCGGCGACGAGATCCGCCTCCTTCGCGCCCTGCGCGCTGGCTTCCTGGGCCTGCCTGAACTGGGCGACGCGCTGCTGGCGCCTCTGGTACATCAACCGGGAAGGGCCGCGGCGATGCAGCGCCTCTGGGCGCTGGCGGAGTCCTTCCGTTCCGCCGGGCTCGACGCCTGCGACTGGCCACAGCCGGAGGGCCGGGCCGACCGGACCGGCGACGACCGCCGCGGCCGCCGCAGCGCACCCGGCAACGACGTGGCCTGACAGGTCGCCCTCCTCCCGCTTCCCTGCCGCTTGGGAAGCTGCATTATCATGCGGACAATGGCCCGGGGCGGCCGGCTGAGGGAGGACATCGGCGATGGCGATCATCACGACCCGCGAGGACGGGATCACTACCATCCTGATCGACAGGGCGGCGGTCAGGAACTGCGTCAACCACGAGACCGCGCTGGAACTGCGGAAGGCATTCCGCGCGTTCGACGAGGACGACAGCCAGAAGATTGCGGTGCTGGGCGGCGTCGGCGGCTGTTTCTGCGCAGGCTACGACCTGAAGGAGGCCGCGGACGGCGCCGGCGCGCTCAACTACGAACCGGAGGGCGAAGGCCCGATGGGCCCGACACGCATGCTGCTCGACAAACCGGTGATCGCCGCGGTGGACGGCTACGCGGTCGCCGGCGGGCTGGAGCTTGCGCTGTGGTGCGACATGCGCGTGATGGAGGAGGACGCCACCTTCGGCGTCTTCTGCCGGCGCTGGGGCGTGCCGCTGATCGACGGCGGCACCGTGCGCCTGCCGCGGCTGATCGGCCAGTCGCGGGCGCTCGACATGATCCTGACCGGCCGTGCGGTCGGCGCCGAAGAGGCGATGGCCTGGGGCCTCGCCAACCGGGTGGTGGCGAAAGGGCGGGCGCACGAGGCGGCGACGGAACTGGCCCGGGAGATCGCGCGCTTCCCCGAGGTCTGCATGCGCGCCGACCGCCGTTCGGCCCACGAACAATGGGGTCTGGACCTGAGCGAGGCGCTGAACAACGAAGGCCGCGGCGGGCTGAAACCGCTGATGGAGGAGACGGCGAAGGGCGCGGCCCGGTTCCGGGACGGCAAGGGCCGCGGCGGCGATTTCGGCACCATCTGACCTCCGCCGCGCGCTTGCGCGCCGCCGGCGGAGCGCCTAGTTTCCGCATCGGATTGGGGCGTGGCCAAGTGGTAAGGCAGCGGCTTTTGGTGCCGCCATTCGCAGGTTCGAATCCTGCCGCCCCAGCCAGCCCTCCGGCGCCGGACCGAACCGGCCCCGGCGGCGCGGCCCGCCCATGCGTCAGGCCCGGTTGCGCATGCCGTGCGGGGCACGGATCATGAGGTCCGTATGGCACTATCCGAAAACCCAGCCGCGGAAGGGGGGCCCGGGCTGACCGCGGTCCAGCGCTGGGCCATCCTGGCCTGCATCGTCCTGTCCGGCACCCTTTACAGCCTGGCCATCCTGGTCGTCTCGGTCCTGTTGCCGCAGATGCAGGGCAGCCTGTCGGCGACCCAGGACCAGATCTCCTGGGCGATGACATTCAACATCCTGGCCACCGCCGTGGTCACGCCGATGACGGGCTGGCTCACCGCGCGCTTCGGCCGGCGCCCGGTCATGCTCTGGAGCACGGGCGGATTCACCCTGGCGACGCTCGGCTGCGGCCTGTCCGACAGCCTGCTGACCATGGTGCTGTGGCGCATCGTGCAGGGCGGTTGCGGCGCGCCGCTTGTGCCGCTGGGCCAGGCCGTGATCCTCGACACCTTCCCCAGGGAGCAGCACGGCAAGGTCACGGCGATCTTCGGCATGGGCGTGGTGGTGGGACCGGTCATCGGACCGGCGCTTGGCGGCTACCTGGCCGAGCTCTACAACTGGCGCTGGGCGTTCTACATGATCGTGCCGCTGGGCCTGATGGCGCTGCTCGGCCTGGCGCTGTTTCTCACCGACAAGGGGAAGGAAGACGACGCGCGGCTGGACTGGACCGGCTTCCTGGCCCTTTCCGTGGCGGTGATCTGCCTGCAGCTCATGCTCAGCCGCGGCCAGCGCCAGGGCTGGTTCGAGAGCCCCGAGATCGTAATCGAGGCGGCGATGGCCGTCCTCGCCTTCTACGTCTTCGCCGCGCACACGTTCACGGCCCGTCGGCCCTTCCTCAACCCGAAGCTGCTGCTGGACCGGAACTACGCGGTCGGGCTGGTGGTGGTCACGATCTACGGCATGCTGAATTTCACGCCGATGGTGCTGCTGCCGCCCATGCTGCAGGACCTGCTCGGGTTCCCGGATTCGGCCATCGGCCTGATTCTGGGCTTTCGCGGCGTCGGCGCGGTGGGCGGCTTTTTCGCCGCCATGTGGCTGTCGAAGCTCGACCCGCGCGTCGGCATGTGCCTCGGCTACTCGATGCAGGCGGTCTCCGGCTGGTTCATGGCCGAATTCGGTCTGGAGATCACGATCACCGACGTCGCCATTCACAGCATCTTCCAGGGTCTCGCCGTCGGCATCATCTGGGTGCCGCTCACGGTCGCGACATTCTCCACCCTCGACCCGCGGCATCTGGCGGAAAGCTCCGCCGTCTTCCACCTGCTTCGCAATCTGGGAAGCTCGGTCTTCATCTCCCTCTCGGTCACGATCGTGATCGTCACCGGCGCCATGAACTACGCGGACCTCACTGAATTCATCAATCCCTTCAACGAGCTGCTGCGGATGCCGGAAATCATGGGCGGCTGGAGCGCGGCGCCGGAGGGCGGCCTGGCGCGGCTGGAGAACGAGGTCGCCCGTCAGGCGGCGCTGATCGGCTACGTCAACGCCTTCTATCTCTATTCCCTGACCAGCGCAGCCGCGGTGCCGCTGATCCTGCTGATGCGCGTGAAGCGCCGGAAGGCGACCTAGCGCCCGGTAAATCGCGGCGTGCGCTTCTCGTTGAAGGCGGCCAGTCCCTCGGCGCGGTCGGCAGAGCGGGCGTGCAGCGCGTTGAGCGCCAGTTCGTAGGACAGGGCGGCGTCCAGCGGCTGCTCCAGACCATTGTCGACCATGCGCTTCATGCGCTCCAGGCCGACGGGACTGCGCCCGGCCAGCCGCTCGACCATCTCCGCCGTCGCGTTCAACAGTTCGGCGTCGGCCACGACGCGGTTGACCAGCCCCCATTCGGCCAGCGTCGCGGCGGGCAGGAAGTCGCCGGAGAAGATCAGTTGCTTGGCACGGTTGGGCCCGACCTTGCGCGGCAGGCGGACCGAAGAGCCGCCACCGGGGACCAGGCCGTAATTGGCGTGGGCATCACCCAGCCGCGCGCTCTCCGCCGCGACGACCAGGTCGCAGCAGAGCACCAGTTCCAGGCCGCCGGCCAGGGCGAGGCCGTTGACCGCGGCAATCACCGGCCGGGGGAACCGCTCCACCTTCACCAGCACGTCCCGAAGCCGTTCGAGAAATGCGGCATTCGCGGCCGGACCGTCGTCGCCGCTGACCCGCTCCTGCGCCGCCTTCAGGTCGACGCCCGCACAGAAGGCGCGGCCCGCGCCGGTGAAGACCAGCGCACGCAATTCGCGCCGGGCGGCAAGCAGGGCCATGAGGTTCTCCAGATCGGCCAGCATGCCCGCCGAAATGCTGTTCATCTTGTCCGGGCGGTTCAGCGTCACCCAGACCGAAGTCGCCCGGTCATCGACGATCAGCGTGCCATTATCCATGTCGAGCGCCCCCTTCTCCGTTGCCCGGCGGCGAGACTACCGCGTGCGGGCCGCCGGCGCATCCGGCCCGTTTCTTTGTCCTGCCCCGCCAATGGGGTACCATGCGGGACGCCGACCGAATGGAGAGGGCACCGCCCTCACGTCCCCAAGAGACCGCCGCCGGCGCAACGTCCGACGCCATGGCCGCGTCAGGCGCCGCCGGTTTCCGACGAGGGGTCCGCGCAACAGGAAAGACAGCGAGACATGACATACAGGGAACTCAAGCGACGTTACGAAACTGGCCGGCTCGACCGCCGGTCCTTCCTGCAGGGCGCCGCCGCCGTCGGTGCGCTGGGCGCCGCGAGTGTGCTGGCAGCCCCCCAGGCGCAGGCCCGGAAGAAGGGCGGCACCATGCGCATGGGCAAGGCGCACGGTCAGACGACGGATACGCTGGATCCCGGCACGGCGGAGAACGGTTTCACTACGGCTCTGCTCTATGGCGTGCACGGCTTCATGACCGAGGTCGGCGATGACGGTTCGCTCCGACCCGGCGTCGCAGAGAGCTGGGAAGCGTCGCCCGATGCCAAGGTCTGGACCTTCAAGCTGCGTCCCGGCGTGATCTTCCACAGCGGCAAGACCCTGGATGCCAGCGACGTGGTCGCCTCGGTCAACCACCATCGCGGTGAGGAGTCCACCTCCGCCGCCGGACCGATCGTCAAGCCGATCAAGGACATCAGGACGCCCGACGACATGACCGTCGTCTTCGAACTCGAAGCCGGCAATGCCGACTTTCCCTTCGTGCTGAGCGACTACCACCTTGTCATCGGACCGGCGAAGGACGGCAAGCTGGACTGGAAATCGGGGGACGGCTGCGGCGCCTACCGGCTGACCCGCTTCGACCCCGGCGTCGCCGCGGAGTTCGAGAAGTTTGCGGATTTCTGGGACGATGGCCGCGGCTTTTTCGACGAGATCGAGATGCTCTGCCTGGTCGATCTCAATGCGCGCACCACGGCGCTGGTTTCCGGCGATGTCGACGCCATCGACCGGCTGGACCTGAAGACGGTGGGGCTGCTGGGCCGCCGGCCCGGGGTCGACATCCACTCGGTGGCGGGCAACCAGCATTACACCTTCGCCATGTCGACCAATCACGATCCCTACACCGACAACAATGTCCGTCTCGCCCTGAAGCACGCGGTGAACCGCGAGGAACTGGTGGAGAAGATCCTGTTCGGCTATGGCACCGTGGGCAACGATCATCCGATCGGCCGCGGCCAGCGCTACTACAACGACGAGATGGCGCAGACCAGCTACGATCCCGACAAGGCGAAGTACCACCTGAAGCAGGCCGGCATGGACAGCCTGGAGGTCAGCCTGTCTGCTTCCGACGCGGCCTTCGGCGGCGCCGTCGATGCTGCCGTGCTGTTCCAGAACTCCGCCAAGGAGGCCGGCATCGACATCAACGTCGTCCGCGAACCGAATGACGGTTATTGGTCGGACGTGTGGATGAAGAAGCCCTTCAGCGCCGTCTACTGGAGCGGCCGTCCGGTCGAGGATCAGATGTTCTCCACTGCCTACCAGACGGACGCGGCGTGGAACGACACCTTCTGGTCGAACGAGCGCTTCGACGAACTGCTGATCGCGGCCCGCGCCGAACTGGACGAGGCGAAGCGCCGGGAGATGTACTACGAGATGCAGGCGATCCTGAACCAGAACGGCGGCGCCATAATCCCGATGTTCGCCTCATGGGTCTTCGCCACAACCGACAAGGTCGGCCATGGCGAGTTCGCTTCGAACTGGGACCTGGACGGCGAGCGCTGGATGGAGCGCTGGTGGTTCAAGTGATCTGACCGTCTCCCGACGAGCGAAGCATGCGGGCGGGCCGCGCCGGTAACCGGGGCGGCCCGTTGCGTTCCGGCCCTTGACCTGCGTCAAGGCTGGCGAGCGCCATGTGTGTCACCTATCTGTCGGCGCACAAGGCATCCGGAGGGTCGACAGCCGTGGCCGAAGACGAAACGCAGGACGAGGCGCGCCGCCTACTGGCCGACCCGGCGACCCACGGCGGCGGCAAGGTCGAGGTCGTCGAAACCCACGCCAACGTGATCTTTCTGGGTCCCGAACTGGCCTTCAAGATGAAGAAGGCCGTCCGCTATCCCTATCTGGATTACGGCACGCCGGAGCGGCGGCGGCGCTTCTGCGAGGCGGAGGTCGAGATCAACCGCCGCACCGCACCGGAGATCTATATCGACGCCGTTCCGTTGACGCGGGAGCGCGGGGGAGCGCTGGCGCTGGACGGCGCCGGCGAACCGGTTGAGTGGGTCGTGCGCATGAAGCGCTTCGACGACGGCAAGCTGCTCGACCGCCTGGCGCGGCGGGGCGAGCTGACCGACCGGATCTGCCGCGACGCGTCGGACGTCATCTTCGACTTCCACCAGCAATCCGAGACGCGCGCCGGGCGCGACGCCGCCGCCGACATGGCCGCGGTGGCGGACGGCAACATCGCCGAGCTCCGGCGTCACGGCGAGGCGGTTTTCGAGGATCGCGCGATCGACCTGCTCGAAGAGCGCACGCGGCAGGCCATCGAATCCGGGCGGAGCCTGCTGCGCCAGCGGGCCGCGGGGGGCGCTGTGCGCCATGTCCATGGCGACCTGCACCTGCGCAACATCGTCCTGCTCGATGGACGCCCGACCCTGTTCGACGCCATCGAGTTCGATCCGGGCCTAAGCGACATCGACGTTCTCTACGACCTGGCCTTCCTGCTCATGGACCTGCTGCACCGCGACCTGAAACGGGAAGCCAATCTGGTGATGAACCGATATCTGGCGCGCGGCGGCGATTATCGCGGCGTGGGCCTGCTTCCCCTCTACCTGTCGCTCAGGGCCGGAATCCGGGCGCACACCACCGCCTCGGCGGCCAAGGGGCCCGGGGACCGGGAGAAGGCCGGGGAAGCGCAGGCCTATCTCGACCTTGCGCTGGCGATGCTGGAGCCCGACCACCCACGCGCCGTCGCCATCGGCGGGGCCAGCGGCACGGGCAAGTCGACGGCCGCGGCCATGCTCGCCCCGACGCTGGGCGAGGCCGCGGGCGCGGTGCACCTGCGCAGCGACGTCATCCGCAAGCGCCTGAAAGGCCGAAGGCCCGAGGAGAAACTGGGCGAGAGCGCTTACAGCTCGGCGGTTTCCCGTCGCGTCTTTCACACCCTGGCCGAGGAAGCGCGGACCGTGATCGAGGCCGGCAGGCCGGTGGTCGTCGACGCCGTCTTCGGCCATGCCAGGAACATCGATCCGCTCAGCGCGGCTCTGGCCGTTGAGGGCGTGAGCCTGGAAGGCTTCTGGCTTGACGCGGACCCGGCGATCCTGCGCGAACGTGTCGGCGGTCGCCGTGACGATGCCTCCGACGCCGACGAGCGGGTGCTGGCGAAGCAGCTGGGCAATCTGGAACGGCCTGCGGGCTGGCGGCTCATCGACGCGTCCGGAAGCCCGGAGGACACTGTCGCGCTGATCCGCGCCGCGCTGAACGAGGACAATTCCGGCGCCCCACAAGGCCGATCCCGGCTATGACGCTCCGATCGACGCGCCGATGCAGCGGGCGGCATGTATGGCCAGCATCTTCTCCTCGTCCGTCGGCAGGCGGAGCAGCCTGATCCGGCTGCTTGCCGCGTCGAAACGCTCCGCGCCTGCGGCGTTCGCGGCCTCGTCCACCACGGCGCCAAGCAGGCCGAGCCGGCTGCAGATGTCGGTGCGGATCGCCGGCGCGTTCTCCCCCACCCCGGCGGTGAAGACCAGCCCGTCCAGACCGCCGAGACTGACCGCCAGCGCGCCGATCTCGCGGGCGACGCGATAGCAGAAATACTCGATCGCGAAGGCCGCCTCGGGCGTGCCGGCTGCCCGCAGTTCACGCATGTCGCCGCTCAGCCCCGACAGTCCCTTCAGGCCGCTGTCGCGGTAGAGCATGTGCTCCACCTCGGCCAGCGGGCGGCCTTCCCGCCACAGATGCAGGACCACGCCCGGATCGAGCTGCCCTGTCCGCGTCGCCATGGGCAGGCCGTCCAGGGCGGTGAAGCCCATGGTGCTGTCGACGCTGCGGCCGTCGCGCATGGCGCAGAGACTGGCGCCTGCGCCGAGATGGGCCACGATGACCCGTCCCGAGGCGAGTTCGGGATCGAGATTGCGGAGCCGCCGGGCGATGTATTCGTAGGAAAGGCCGTGAAAGCCGTAGCGGCGGACGCCGGCTTCGGTCATTTCGCGCGGCAGGGCATAGACCTCGGCCACTTTCGGATGATCGCGGTGAAACGCGGTATCGAAGCAGGCGACCTGCGGCGTCCCCGGCAGCGCCCGGGCCAGCGCCACCATGCCGGCCAGGTTATGCGGCTGGTGAAGCGGCGCCAGCGGAATGAAGGCCTCCAGTTCGCGCACCACCGCCCCGTCCGCCAGCAGCGGCCAGACATGGTCGGGTCCGCCGTGAACGATGCGATGGGAGCAGGCGACGATCGTGTCTCCGCTGAAAGCCTCGCCAATCCAGGTCACCAGCGCATCCATGGCGCGCTCGTGGTCGGCGCCCGGCAGTTCCTGCGAACGGGTTTCGCCCGCCGCTTCGGCGCGGAAGGCGCAAGCGTCAGACCCCAGCGCGTCGACATGGCCGGCGGCGACCCTTTCCAGCGACGGCAGACGGAACGCCCCGAACTTGACGGTCGAGGAACCGGCGTTCACCGCAAGGATCAGATCGCCCGCCATCAGTCTTCCCCCATCACCGCCGCGGCAGCCGCGATGCGCCGCGCATGGGCGACCAGCGCGGCGACGGCGGCAGAGGCGAGGCGCGCGGCCGCGTCGTCCGCACGGCTTGTCAGGATGATGGGCGCACGTGCGCCCATCACCACGCCGGCAGCGCGCGCATTGGCGAGGAAGGTGAGCTGCTTGGCAATCATGTTGCCCGCCTCCATGTCGGGTGCGACCAGAATGTCGGCGCGGCCGGCGACCGGAGAGTGGATGCCCTTGATCTCGGCCGCCTCCACGCTGACGGCGTTGTCGAAGGCCAGTGGACCGTCCAGATCCGCCCCGGTGATCTGGCCGCGGTCCGCCATCTTGCAGAGGGCGGCGGCGTCCACCGTGGACGGGATCTTCGGCGTGACCGTCTCGACCGCCGACAGGATTGCGACCTTGGGCCGCTCGATCCCCAGGGCGCGCACGCAGTCGATCGCATTCTGGACGATATCCGCCTTGGCCAGCAGATCGGGATAGATGTTGATGGCCGCGTCCGTGATGAAGTGAAGGCGGTCCTGGCCCGGAATCTCCAGGGCGAAGACGTGGCTGAGGCGCTTCTCCGTGCGCAGGCCGGTCTCTCTTGCGAGCACGGCATGGAGCAGTTCGTCGGTGTGCAGACTGCCCTTCATCAGCGCCTCCGCGCGGCCCTGACGGACGGCCGCCACCGCCATCTCCGCCGACTCGTGGCTGTGGCGGGTGTCGATCCGGGGCCAGGCCGAGATGTCGAGACCGAGCGCCGCCGCCGCATCGTCGATGCGGTGCCGCGGCCCGACGAGCAGAGGCTCGATGAGGCCCGCGCGCGCAGCGTCCGCGGCGCCCTGCAGGGAGGGCGCGTCACAGGGATGAACGACCGCCGTCGGCGCCGACGGATAGCCGGCGGCGCGCGCCACCAGTGCGGAGAAGATGTCAGCCATTGTTCCCGATCGCCCGAATTGTCCGTGCCATGCGCAGCATGACCGCGGCGCGCCGGAGAGGCATTGCGCCAGATCAAGACCGCCGGGGCCAGTGTGGTTCGCACAATTGAGCCAGATCAAGATCGCCGGCCGCCGCCGCCGCTATGCTCGCACCATTCTGGGAACAACGCATGGAGGGGCGTCAATGGCCTCGATCTCGACCATCGTGAAGAAGCACGTCGAAGCCGCCGTCGCCGAGGCCGCGGAAACCGGCTATTCCCGCGAGGAAGTCGCGCGCTCGATGATGTCCTTCGTCATGCAGATTTACCGCGAGAACCGGCCGATCGAGGAGATCGCCGAGGAACTGCGCTACATCATCGACAATCTCGACCCGGACGAGCAGTACGCCTTCATGCGGCCCTGAGTGCGGCCTGCGCGGCCCGGAAGGTCTTCGTCGGCAACGGATGAGGCACTACGCTGAAGCCCGGACCGCCGCGAGAGGAGCCGCATCATGGAAGACCTGTTGCCGTCGGGCGTCCGCACCGGGCGCGTGGACAATCTGAACGGGCTGGAGATGT
The DNA here is from genome assembly GCF_002924445.1 of Minwuia thermotolerans. Classification (NCBI taxonomy): domain Bacteria; kingdom Pseudomonadati; phylum Pseudomonadota; class Alphaproteobacteria; order Minwuiales; family Minwuiaceae; genus Minwuia; species Minwuia thermotolerans. The sequence continues at coordinate 39,618 of NZ_PIGG01000068.1, read as the reverse complement.
TCTACCTGGAGGCCGGTTCACCCGACGCGCCGGTCCTCCTGCTGCTCCACGGCTTTCCCGAACTCGGCTTTTCCTGGCGCAAGGTGATGACGCCGCTGGCCGCCGCCGGCTACCGGGTCATCGCGCCCGACCAGCGCGGCTACGGCCGGACCACCGGCTGGAACCCCGGCTTCGAGGACCCGGAACGGGCCTGCCGCATGCTGAATCTGGCGACGGACGCGCTGGGTCTGCTCAAGGCGCTCGACATCCGGGAGGCCGCGGCGGTCGTCGGACACGATTTCGGCTCGCCAGTGGCCGCTCACTGCGCCCTGATCCGGCCCGACATCTTCCGGCGCGCGGCGCTGATGAGCGCCCCCTTCGGCGGGCCGCCGCCGCTGGAAGCGAGACGCGGGAGCGGCGATATCCACGCTGACCTCGCCGCACTGCCCCGCCCGCGCAAGCATTATCAGTGGTACTACGTCACACCCGAAGCCGACCGCGACATGCTGGATGCGCCGCAGGGCCTGCACGACTTCCTGCGCGCCTACTATCACGCGAAGAGCGGCGACTGGCCGGGCAACCGGCCCCGGGAACTGGCGGCGTGGAGCGCGGATGAACTGGCGAAACTGCCGGCCTACTACGTCATGGACCGTGATGCCGGCATGGCGGAGACCGTGGCGCCCGACATGCCGACGCCGGAAGAGATCGCCGCCTGCGGCTGGCTGACGGACGCGGAGCTGGCGGTCTATGTCGAGGCCTTCCGCCGGACCGGGTTCCAGTGCGCGCTCAACTGGTACCGCAACATGACCGACCCCGCCTATCTGGCCGACATGCGGGTCTTCGCCGGCCGGCGACTGGACGTACCAGCCTGTTTCATCGCCGGGGCGCGGGACTGGGGCATCCACCAGCGCCCGGGCGCGTTGCAGGCTATGGCCGAGCGCGCCTGCGCTGACTGGCGCGGGACGACGCTGATCGATGGCGCCGGCCACTGGGTCCAGCAGGAACGGCCCGAGGCGGTTGTCGGCGCACTTCTCGACTTCCTGGCGGACTAACCGTTCAGCACCAGCGCCATGATCACGGCGCCGGCAAGGCCGCCCAGCACCGCGGCGCCCGCCGTGAGCCAGGCTGTGCGCTTGCGCCGCTTCGCGGTGACATCCAGGGTCTCGGAGGCCATCACGGGCAGCGCCGACAGCCGGTCGATGGCGATCTCCGTCCGCGCCAGCAGCCTGGGCACCCGGTCGATCATGTCGAGCGCCGTGCCGAGACCGTCAACGACGCGCGCCTCCAGCCCCAGATTCTCCTCGGCCCAGCCTTCGACGACGGGCTGCGCCGCCTCCCAGAAGTTGATCTCCGGGTCCAGATCACGGGCCACGCCTTCCACCGTGACCATCGTCTTCTGCAGCAGCAGAAGCTCGGTCCGGGTCTCCATGTCGAAGGTCTTGGTGATGCGGAAGAGCTGCGCCAGCAACCGGCCGACGGAAATCTCGCTCACCGGCTTGCCGCGGATCGGCGCGCCGATGGATCGGCAGGCCTGTGCGAAGGCGTCGACCGACTTGTGACGCGGCACGTAGCCGGCGGCGAAATGCACCTCCGCCGCCCGGCGGTAATCGCCGGCGATGAAGGCCCCCAGCATTTCCGCCATGAATATGCGGGTTGGCCGGTCCAACCGGCCCATGATGCCGAAATCGACTGCGACGATGACGCCATCGGGCTTCACGAACAGGTTCCCCTGATGCATGTCGGCGTGGAACAGCCCCTGGTTCATCGCCTGCCGCAGGAAGATGCGGATGACGCGGACCGCGACTTCCTTCAGGTCGATGCCCGCCGCTTCCAGCGCCGCCCGGTCGCCCATGGAGATGCCGCGCACCCGCTCCATGGTCAGCACCGACTCGCTGGTGCGCTCCCAATCCACCGCTGGCGCCTCAAAATCGGGATCGCTCTCGAACATCTCCCCGATTTCGTCGGCGGCCGCCGCCTCCAGCCGGAAGTCCATTTCCAGCTCGACGGTTTCCTGCAGGGTCCGCACGACCTCCGTCGGCTTCAGGCGGCGAAGCTCGGGCTCGGCCCGCTCGGCCATCGCGGCCAGCCAGTAGAACAGCCCAAGGTCGCGTTCCATCATTTCCGCGATGCCGGGCCGGACGACCTTGACCGCCACCTCCCGGATCGTCTCGCCGTCGCGCACGGTCGCAAAATGAACCTGAGCGATGGAAGCGGCCGCCACCGGCTTTTCGTCGAAGCTCTCGAACAGCTCCTCCAGCGGGCGGCCCAGCTGATCCTCGATCTTTTCCTTCGCCTTCACGAACGGGAAGGGCGGCAGCCGGTCGCGCAGACGGTCGAGGTCATGGGCAATGTCCTCGCCCAGCAGGTCGGCGCGCACCGACAACGCCTGTCCGAGCTTGATAAAGGAGGGTCCCAGATCCTCGAAGGCAGCGGCCAGCCTTTCACCTGGCCGCCGTTTCCGGTTCTTGCGGCTGCGCAGCGCGAACAGCCGGGCCAGCCGCATGACCAATGGCGGGGCGTCGAACTGCTGCAGGGGGAACAACGCGTCGTGACGCGCCAGGGTGCGCGCGATGACGATCAGCCGACCGAGATAGCGGAGCTTCCGGAACATCGCGACCGACCCGATCATGGCCGGCCTGCACCGCGGGCGCGAAGCGATCGGTCCCCGGAAGCCATCCGGGTCAGATCCGCCAGCCGTGGTGAATGGCGGCAACGCCGCCGGTCAGGTCCTCGTGGGCCACGCGGCGGAACCCGGCCTCCTCGATCATCGCGGCGAAGGCCCGCTGATCGGGAAACCGGCGGATGCTCTCGGCAAGATAGCGGTAGGCGGCCTCGTCGCCGGCGACGAGGCGGCCCAGGCGCGGCAGCACCTGGAAGGAATAGACGTCGTAGGCCGGACGCAGCGCCGCACGCACGCTGGAGAATTCGAGGCAGTAGAAACGCCCGCCCGGCTTCAGCACACGCCGCATCTCCGCAAGCGCCTTCGGTATGCGGGTGACGTTGCGGATGCCGAAGGCGATTGTCACGGCGTCGAAGCGGTGATCGGGAAAGGGCAGCGCCTCGGCGTCGCCGACGACCCAGTCGATGCCGCGGACCATGCCCCGGTCGATCAGCCGGTCGCGCCCTGCCGCCACCATGGCTTCGTTGATGTCGCAGAGCGTGACCTTCGCCGTGCCGCCGGTGCGTTCCAGGATGCGCCGGGCGATATCCCCGGTCCCGCCGGCCAGATCGAGGATGCGCTCCCCGGGCCGGGGCCGGAGGGCGGCGACAAAGCGTTCCTTCCAGAGGCGGTGGACGCCCCCGGACATAAGGTCGTTCATCAGATCGTAGCGGCCGGCGACCGAGCGGAAGACTTCGCCCACGCGTGCGGATTTCTCCGCCGCGGGGACCTCCGAAAAGCCGAAGCTTGCCTTCTCTTCATCGCTGTCCGTCATGGCGGGATGGACCATAGCGGAGGCCCGAGGGCCGCGCTACATTGCGGCCCATGCCGGAACTGCCCGAAGTCGAGACCGTTCGTCGCGGACTGGAGCGCCGCCTGAAGGGGCGCGTGTTCTCTCGGGTCGAGGTGCGCCGGCCGGACCTGCGCTTTCCCTTGCCCGAGAACATGGCCGAACGCCTGACCGGCCGCCGCGTCGAGGCCCTGCGCCGCCGCGCCAAATACCTTCTGTTCGATCTCGACGACCGCCAGACCCTGATCGGGCACCTGGGCATGTCGGGGAGGATGCACATCCACGACGCCCTGCCGAACGCGCAACGCCCGCACGAGCACATCGTCTTCGTCGCCGACGACGGCACCGCGGTCACATTTCAGGACCACCGCCGTTTCGGCTTCTTCGACCTGGCCGAGACGAGTGCGCTGGAAAGCCACCGGTTCTTCGCCTCGCTGGGACCGGAACCGCTGGACGCCGCCTTCGACGGCGCCGAGCTGAGCCGTCGCCTCGCCGGCAAGCGGACGCCGATCAAGGCCGCGCTGCTGGACCAGCGGATCGTCGCCGGCCTGGGCAACATCTATGTCTGCGAAGCGCTGTTCCGCGCCGGCATCTCGCCAAAGCGGATCGCCGCCACCGTCGCCGGCCGGCGTGCAGAGCGGCTGGTCCCGGAAATCAAGACCGTGCTGGAGGAAGCCATCGCCGCCGGCGGCTCCACGCTGCGCGATTATGTCCAGGCCTCCGGCGAGCTGGGCTATTTCCAGCACGACTTCCGGGTCTATGGCCGTGAGGGCGAGCCCTGCCGGAAGCCCGGCTGCAGGGGCGCAGTGGGGCGGCTGGTGCAGTCCGGCCGTTCGACGTTTCATTGCGGGACCTGCCAGCGATGAGGCGCCTGGCCGCCATCGCCGCACTCTGCCTCGCGCCACTGCTGGTGCGGGCCGACGGCTGGATCGAGACCCTGGACATTCCGCTGATGCCGGGCCTGGTGGTCAACGCCGACAGCGAGACCGTGTTCGAGACCGCCGAGGGCCGTGTCGTCGTGGTACGTGCAGCCGGACCTGTTGCGCGCGAGGCCGTTGAAAGTTACTACGCCTCGGCCCTGCCCGGTCTCGGCTGGAACGCCGGACCCGGCGGCGGGCTCCTGCGCGACGGGGAGCGCATGGAACTGGAAATCAGGGGCCAGGGCGGCGAGACCGCCGTGACCTTCAGGCTGGCGCCGCGCTGAACGGCGGCGACCGACATACGGGGAGACCGGACATGGCCTATGAATGCATCCTCACCGACACGCGGGGACCCGTCGGGCTGATTACGCTCAACCGACCGGACGCGCTCAATGCGCTGAACAAGCAGCTCATGGACGAACTGACCGACGCGCTGATGAAGTACGAGGCCGACGACGCCATCGGCGCCATGGTCATTACCGGCTCGTCCAAGGCCTTCGCGGCCGGCGCCGACATCAAGGAGATGCAGCCCAAGTCCTACATGGACGTCTACATGGAGGACTTCATCACCGCCAACTGGGAGACCGCGAGCAAGGTGCGCAAGCCGGTCATCGCCGCGGTGGCGGGCTATGCGCTGGGCGGCGGCTGCGAACTGGCCATGATGTGCGACTTCATCCTGGCCGGCGAGAACGCCAAGTTCGGCCAGCCGGAGATCAACCTGGGCGTCATCCCGGGCGCCGGCGGCACCCAGCGCCTGACCCGCTTCGTCGGCAAGTCCAAGGCGATGGAGATGGTGCTCACCGCGCGCATGATGGACGCCGAGGAGGCCGAGCGCTCCGGGCTGGTGAGCCGCATCGTGCCTGTCGACGACCTGGTCGAGGAGGCCGTCAGCACGGCGACCAAGATCGCCGAGCTCTCGCGCCCGTCGGTGATGATCGCCAAGGAATCCGTCAACAAGGCTTACGAGACCATGCTGCGCGACGGCATCATGTTCGAACGTCGCGTCTTCCACTCGCTGTTCGCGACCGAAGACCAGAACGAGGGCATGGCCGCCTTCGCCGAGAAGCGCAAGCCCGCCTTCAAGAACCGGTAGGCAGTCGATCCAGGCGCGCGAGGGATGGCATGGCCGGCTCGCGCGCCTTCTTGACTGGCTAGCTGGATTTCCGTCTCCCTGCTCTCAATCCAGGTACGGTTGCAGCCGCTCCATGGCTTCCGACAGGGCGGCTTCGGAGCTGGCGAAGCAGAGCCTGAGATAGCCCTCGCCGCCCGGACCGAACGCGCTGCCGGGTGCGAGGCCGACGCCTGCCTCGTCGCGCAGCCTGCGGCAGAAGGCAAGGCTGCCCTCGGCCATCCCCTCGACGGCGAAGAAGGCGTAGAAGGCCGCGTCCGGCGGCGTGTAGCGCACGCGCGAAAAGCGGCCGAGTGACTGGGTGATCAGGTCCCGGCGGCGGTGCAGCCGCTCGGCCAGCCCGTCGACATAGGGGTCGCCGTCCCGCAGCGCGGCGACGCCGGCGTGCTGCACGAATGTCGTCGGCGCCGCCATGTTGTATTCGTTCAACTTGGCCAGCGCGCCGCCGATGCTGGCCGGCGCCGTGATCCAGCCCAGCCGCCACCCGGTCATCGACCAGCTCTTGGAGAAGCTGTTGATGGCGATCACCCGGTCATCGGGGTCTGCGACCTCGACGAAGGACGGCGCGTGGTGGCGGTCGTAGACCAGCCTGGCGTAGACGTCGTCGGCGATCAGCCAGATGCCCCGCCTGCGCGCCCATTCCATGATCGCGTCGCGCTGATCCTCCGGCATCATCCAGCCCGTCGGGTTGCCCGGCGAGTTGATGAAGACCGCCTTCGTGCGCTCGTCGGCGGCGTCGAACAGCCGGTCCAGGTCCAGCGACCAGCGGCCGTCGCGCTCGTCCAGCAGCACGCGGCGCACCTCGCCGCTCAGGATCTTCACGGTCTCGGCGCAGTTGGGCCAGACCGGGCTGATCACCAGCACGTTGTCGCCCGGGTCCACCAGCGCCTGGAAGGCGAGCATGATCGCGTTCATGCCGGAGGCCGTGACCGTGAAGCGGTCGCGCGCGAAGTCGCGGCCGTAGATCCGCGTCATGTAGGCCTGGATCTCGGCGCGCAGCGGCCCGATGCCGGCATTGGGAGCGTAGAAGGTCTCGCCCGCGTCCAGCGCCGCCTTGGCGGCGTCGCGGATGAAGTCAGGCGTCTCCTCGTCCGACTCGCCGAACCAGAGCGCGATCAGGCCGGGCTTGCCGATGTAGTCCAGCGCCACCTCGCGGATCTGCGAATCGGGCAGGTCGCGGATCAGGTCGCGGACTTCGGGGGGCGTGCGGCTCATCGGTCGTCCTTCATGGCCAGTCGCAGGAGGTCGAGGGCCGCCTTTTCCACTGTCGCGTCCCCGGTCGTCAATGCCCTTGCCAGCCGCTCCACTTCGGCGCTGTCGACCGCCGAGAGACGCCGCGACGCCAGATCCAGCGCCGCGCGCCGGAGCAGACGCCGGGCACGGGCCATGGGCGCGGCGTGACGACGCTCCCGTCCCAGCGCGTCCACCGCGGCTGCGAGTTCCGCCACCCCTTCCCCGTTCAGCGCCGTGGTCTTCAGCACTGCCGGCCGCGTCCCCTCGGGCCGCATGCCGGCCATCGTCTTCAGATGGCGGAGCGTCTGGACCGCCAGCGGGTGGTCGCCCTTGTTGACCACCAGGATGTCGGCGATCTCCAGGATGCCAGCCTTGATCGCCTGCACGTCGTCGCCCAGGCCGGGCGCGGCAACCACAACCTTGACGTCGGCCACATCGGCGATCTCCACCTCCGACTGGCCGGCGCCGACGGTCTCGATGACGATGACGTCGCGGCCGCCGGCGTCCATGCAGTCCATCACGCGGACGGCGCTGCGCGACAGTCCGCCCAGGTGGCCGCGGCTGGCCAGCGACCGCACGAACACCCCGTCGTCGCCGGCATGGCCGGTCATGCGGATGCGGTCGCCCAGGATCGCGCCGCCGGAGATCGGACTGGAGGGGTCGACCGCGATGACGCCGACCGTGCGGCCGCGCTCGCGCTGTTCCCGGACGAAGGCATTGACCAGGGTCGACTTGCCCGCGCCGGGCGGCCCGGTGAAGCCGACCGAGATGGCCCGGCCCAGGCGGCCCTGCATCGCCCGAAGCACCGCGGTCGCCTCGCGGTTCTCGTTCTCGACCGCCGTGATCGCGCGGCTCAGCGCGCGGCGCTCGCCCGCCAGCCAGTCGTCCAGCCACTCGGGTGGCGCGTCGTCCGCGCCCGGTCTGTCAGCGGGGTTCTTCAAAACGGTCGGCGACCAGCCGGCCCAGCGCCGCCACCGCCTCCTCGGCGTCCTCGCCCTCGGCCGTGACCTGGATCGCGGTGCCCTTGGCCGCAGCCAGCAGCATCAGACCCATGATGGAATCGGCCCCGACGGCGACGCCGTCCTTCTCCACCGTGATATGGGCCTCCCACTGCTTGGCGCAGTGCACGAACTTGACCGCGGCGCGGGCGTGCAGCCCCTTTTCGTTGCAGATGGTAAGGGATTCCCGAATCACCGGCGGGGAGGACGCGCTCACTGGCTCCCGCTCGCCAGCACGGCGGACGCGATGTTGATGTACTTGCGCCCGTATTCCTGCGCCGTCTCGGCGGCCTCCTTCAGCGAACTGTGTTCGCGCACCGTCGCGAGCTTGATCAGCATCGGCAGGTTCATGCCGGCGATCACTTCCAGCCGCCCCTGGTCCATGATCGAAATCGCCAGGTTCGACGGCGTCCCGCCGAACATGTCCGTCAGAACGATCACGCCCTCCCCCTCGTCGACGTCGCCGACCGCGTCCATGATGTCGGTCCGCCGCTGGTCCATGTCGTCATCGGGGCCGATGGAGATGGCGCGGACGTTCTGCTGGGCGCCGACGACGTGTTCGGTGGCGGCGATGAATTCCTCCGCCAGCCGGCCGTGCGTGACCAACACCATGCCGATCATTGTAGCGATTTCTCCGATTCCGTTTTCATCAGGCCGGGGAGGGAATCACGCCCGGCCGGTCAAGGTCCCGGTGACGAACGGTCACATGATCGGCCAGTCCGCGCAAGCGTTGGCCGAACAGGCTCGCCGCGTAGACGGAACGGTGCCGCCCGCCGGTGCAGCCGAAGGCGATCGTCAGGTAGGACTTTCCCTCCGAGCCGTAGCGGGGCAGCAGCAGCGCCAGCATATCCGTCGTTTTCTCCACGAACGGCTCCCAGGCTTCGTCGGCGCGGATGTGCGCGCGGACATCCTCGTCGAGGCCGGTTCCGGGCTTCAGCGCCGGCACATAGTGCGGGTTGCGCAGGAAGCGGACGTCGAACACCAGATCGGCGTCCCGCGGCAGGCCGTGGCGATAGGAGAAGGACGTAACGAAGACCTGCAGCCCGGCCGGCCGTTCCGGACTGTAGCGCGCGCCCAGCACCCGGCGCAGATCAGGCAGGGCGAACTCCGACGTGTCGATCATCTCGTCGGTCCGTTCCCGCAGCACCTCCAGCATGCGCCGCTCCATGCGGATGCCGTCCATCACGGTGCGGTCGGCGGCCAGCGGGTGGCGACGGCGGGTCTCGGTGAAGCGCCGCTGCAGGACGTCCGGATCGGCATCCAGAAAGCAGAGTTCCACCGACCGGCGTGAACCGGTCCGCAGCGTCTTCAGCATATCGACCAGATGACCGGCGTCGAAGCCGCGGGTGCGGGTGTCGATCCCGACGGCGAGCGGCGGCGTCTCGTCCGCGGAAACATTCTCGGCTTCCAGCAGCCGCTCCAGCAGGTTGAGCGGCAGGTTGTCGACGACCTCCCAGCCCATGTCCTCGAGGATCTTCAGGGCCGAGCTCTTGCCTGCGCCCGACATGCCGCTGACCAGCAGCACCCGGCCGCTGTCTGCAATACGTTCTCCGTTCCCGTCGTTCATTCGACCAGCTTCTCCGGATCCGCGAGCGTGCGCAGGAACATGCGCAGCTTCGCAGTCGCCGATTCCTCGAATGGATATAGCTCCAGGAAGGGCAGGTTGAAGCCGAGAACAGGCCTTTCGGCCGGATCGGGCATACGTTTCACGACAATGCGATTGGCGGTGAGCCCGATCAGCGCCGCCACCGCCGCTTCGGCGGCGCATTCGGATGGCTCCAGCCGCACTATTCCCAGGCCGCGCACCTCGAGAAATCCCCGGATGGGCTCCGGCGCACGGGCCCTCAGCCGTCCCCCGGCGGCCGACAGCGCCGTGCGGTCGTCCGCAATCAGCCGCGCCCCCTCCGCGACCAGCCGCAGGGCGAGGTCGGACTTGCCGCTGCCGGACGGCCCCTCGAACAGCACCGCGACACCATCCACCTCGACGCAGGTGGCGTGAAGGATCGAGACGCCGCTATCTGTTGGGGATGACGGCATAGACCACCGTGGCCTGGGCGGCGGGCTTCTCCGCCTGTCCGTCGGCGTGGAGCAGGCAGTCGCCGAACATGGTCGTCCGGCCTTCCTTGACCACGCGGGCCTCGCAGATCAGGTCGGCGTCGGCCACCGCGCGGAAGAAACTGGTCGACTGCTGCACCGTGGCGATGTTCTCGCCGCCCGACAGGCAGGACCGGATGGCGAAGACCATGGCGGTGTCGGCGACGGCCATCATGGCCTGTCCCGACAGGATCCCGCCCATGCGGTTCAGCCGGTCGTTCTTCGGGATGCGCAGTCGCACGCGGCCGCGCCCGATCTCCTCCACGACCAGGCCGAGATCCTTCACCCAGGGGGCGAACCACTCCTCGGCGCCGCGGCGGGCTTCCGTCAGCGTCAGTTCCGATGCGCGCGCGTCCATGCCGGCTCCTCCCCCATTGCGGTTGCCTCCCGAACCCGGCGCACAGATAAGCAGGGGGCGGCCGCCTTGCAAAGTCCTGAACGGAGAGCGGCGGCGGCCGCCCCCGCGCGCCACTGGCCTCCAAAATACTTTAAGTATAAAATATCTCCCGCGATGGAGAATGGCCGATGAAGATCAACGTGATAGGCGGGGGGCCGGCCGGGCTTTATCTCGCGATCCTGCTGCGCAAGGCGCGCGGCGATCTGGACGTCACGGTGCATGAACGCAATCGTCCCGACGACACGTTCGGCTTCGGCGTCGTGTTCTCCGACGAAACGCTGGGCCATTTCCGCGACGCCGATCCTGTCAGCTACGAGCAGATCATCGAGCGCTTCGCCTACTGGGAAGAGATCGACACCCACTATCGCGGCGAGGTCATCCGCTCCACCGGCCACGGCTTCTGCGGCATCAGCCGCCTGGAGCTGCTGACCATCCTGCGCCAGCGGGCCGAGGAACTGGGCGTCCGAACCATCTTCGAAGCCGATGTCACGGATGTGGAAGCCCTTCGCGACTGCGACCTGCTGGTTGGCGCCGACGGCGTCAACTCGACCGTGCGCTCGGCCTATGCCGGGAGGTTCCGCCCGACGGTCGACCTGAAGCGCAACAGGTTCGCCTGGATGGGCTCCACCGCCCCGCTCAAGGCCTTCACCTTCCACTTCAAGGAGAACCGGCACGGCCACTGGATGATCCACGCCTACCGCTTCCGCGGCGAGGCGGCGACCTGGGTCGTCGAGACGACGCCGGAAACCTTCGAGGCGGCCGGGCTGCGCGAGGACGACGAAGAAGGCTCGGTCCGCTATCTGGAGGCGCTGTTCCGCGAGGAACTGCAGGGCCACCCGCTGCTCACCAACCGTTCCGTCTGGCGCCGTTTCCCCGCCGTGAGCTGCGAGAGCTGGGTGCACGAGAACGTGGTCATACTGGGGGATGCGGCGCACACGGCGCATTTCTCCATCGGTTCCGGCACCAAGCTGGCCATGGAGGACGCCATCGCGCTCGCGGGATCGGTGCTCGGCCATGGCGATGACGTCAAGGCGGCGCTGGCCCATTACGACGCCACGCGCCGCGAAGAGGTGGAGAAGACCCAGCACGCCGCAAACGTATCGCTGCAATGGTTCGAGAACGTGAAGCGGAACTTCCGTCTGCCGCCGCTGCAGTTCAACTTCTCCATGCTCTCGCGCTCCAAGCAGATCACCTACGACAACCTGATGATGCGCGACCCGGCCATGGTCGAGGCCGCCGGGCGCTGGTTCGTCGACGACTGCCGCGCGAAGGGCCTGCCCGTGCCGGAAAACGAGACGCCGCCGCCGATGTTCACGCCCTTCCGGCTGCGCGGCATGACGCTCGCCAACCGGGTTGTGGTCTCGCCCATGTGTCAGTATTCGGCCAGCGACGGCGTGCCCGACGACTGGCATCTCGTGCATCTTGGCAGCCGCGCCATCGGCGGGGCCGGGCTGATCTTCACGGAAATGACCGACATCTCGGCGGACGCGCGGATCTCGCCTGGCTGCACCGGCCTGTGGAACGACGAGCAGGAGGCCGCGTGGAAGCGGGTCGTCGACTTCGTGCATGCGCGCTCGGCGGCGAAGATCGCCATGCAGCTGGGCCATGCCGGGCGCAAGGGTTCGACCCAGCTCGGCTGGGAGGCGATGGACCGGCCACTAAGAGAAGGCAACTGGCCGATCGTCTCGGCCTCGCCCATCCCCTACTTCCCCGACAGCCAGGTGCCGAAGGAAATGACGGCCGGTGATATGGACCGGGTGGTCGAGGACTTCGCGGCCGCCGCACGACGGGCCGACCGGGCCGGCTTCGACATGCTGGAGATCCACATGGCGCACGGCTACCTGCTGGCGTCGTTCATCTCGCCGCTGACAAACAGGCGGACCGACGAACATGGCGGGTCCATCGAGAACCGCATGCGCTTTCCCCTGCAGGTGTTCTGCGCCGCCAGGGAGGCCTGGTCAGCGGACAAGCCCATGTCGGTACGTCTCTCGGCCACCGACTGGATGCCGGAGGGGCTGACCGAAGCGGATTTTCTCGCCGCGGCGGCGATGCTGAAGGACGCGGGCGTCGACCTGGTCGACGTCTCGGCGGGCCAGACGGTGCCCGACCAGAAGCCGGTCTATGGCCGCATGTTCCAGACACCCTTCGCCGATGCGGTCCGCCAGGACCTCGGCATCCCCACCATGGCCGTCGGCAACATCACCACCGCCGACCAGGTGAACACGATCGTGCTCTCCGGGCGCGCCGATCTGGTGGCCCTGGCCCGCCCCCATCTCGCCGACCCGTACTTCACCCTCCATGCGGCAGCGCGTTACGGCCATGGCCGGCAGCACTGGCCCGACCCGTATCTGGCCGGCCGCGATCAGCTCTACGCCGTCGCCCGGCGCGACGGCGAGGAACTGGCGGAACTTCGCCGGCAGGCGCGGGCCGCACGACCGGAGATGACCCGTCTTTCCGCCGACTGAGAGGAAGGCGGCCGCTGCGGCTGAACCGAAGGGGCCGAACCGGCCCGGGCCGATGATCACTGATTGGTCACGGCCGGGTGCGGCACAAGGCGAACGTCCCGCCAAACGACAACTCCCATGTAAAGGCATTCATGTTTTCGCGCTACCATAATACTACATGAAGTATTGCTCTTCCCGATTCGACCTAGACGTGGTACCAGCATGCTGGATCAACCTTGGATGGTAACAAGATACTTCGCAAAATCACAGCGGGAGCGCAACAAAGAATAGTAATCAACCTTGCCGGGGGAGCATAGAATTGTGCTCTTCTCGCCCCATTTCAAACAAGAACCCATGGGAACAAGCGCATTCACCGCGTCACCGCATCTACCCCAATGCAGGGGCGAAGCATGCCGACCGGTTTGTTGACCAGGCAAGTGCGTTGAAAATTAAGTATCCTGCCAATATGTCGATATCAGCGCCAGGACGCATCGGAAAGACCACGCCATGAAAAGCAGAGTAGCGTTGTGAAAGAACATTCTCAGACACCAGGCGGGCGACGCCCCCGCGTTCCGGGCACGGCCGTCCACAAGAGGTCGGTCCGCATCGCCGGCCACCCGACCAGCATTTCCCTGGAAGACGCTTTCTGGGACGCGCTGCGCGAACTGGCGGAAGGCCGGGAAATCAAGCTGAGCGAACTGGTCGAGGAGATCGACGCGAACCGCGAAAGCCAGAACCTTTCGAGCGCCATCCGCGTCTATCTGCTGGAAACATACAGGCAGGCCCTTGGCGCCGGCGGCAGCGCGCCGCGCACCGAAGCCGGCGGCGGCAGTACCCACTGACCGGACCCGCGTCGGGCCTGGCCGAGGACGTCAGGGCGCGACGCTCAACCGGGGCGCATCCACGGGCCCTGCAATCGACAGTGTCCCCGGCTCGGCCCCGCCCGCACCCTCCAGACCTCTCAACTCGAGATCGAGCCGCCAACGCGGCAGGTCGACGCTGCCGATTATCGTTGCCGGGCCCTCGGCAGCAGCGAACGGTCTGGTCGTGCGCAGCACCCCGCGCGTGGCCTCGAGCGTTCCGGCCAGGCCTTCCAGATCGGGCGCGGGCAACGTCTCGTCGACGGGATCGAAGGCCAGATCGGCGCGTGTGACCTCGACACGTCCGGACAGCGCGCGGATCATGTCGAAGGCGGTCACGCCGCGCCCCTCAAGGGCGGCCTCGAAATCAGCATCGCCTTCCAGCGCGGGGATCTCGCCCAGCAGCACCGCCAGCATCGGAGACAGTTGCACGCCGCGCCCCTGAACTTCGGCCTCGACGAAGGGCACGCCGTCGGCGCCGAACGTCATGCGGCCGCCGATTTCGCCTTCGCCGATGCCGCCGCGCAGTTCCTCCGCCACCATCCGACCGTCGGAGATGGCGAGCGATGCATGGAACGGGGCCAGCGACAGGCCATCTGCCGTCAGCCGCTCCATGTCGACCGTGGCGTCCAGGCGGACGCCGCGCAGCCAGCTCGTCCCGATAGGAGCGAGCGACCAGCGCCGTCCTCCGGTCTCGTTCTCCACCGCGGATTTCGGCAGGTACGGGCCCAGATCCAGACGGCCGTCGGTCACGTTCGCGATCACTTCCGGCTTGCCGCGCCAGTCAATCCCGACCGCACCGTTCAGGCGATCATCGCCGGCCCTCGCCTCCAGCTCCGCCAGGCGCAGGCTGAAGGACCCGCCTTCCGCCACCGCGGTCACATCGAGCGCCGCGCCGCCGGCCGCCGACGGCCGGTAGCCGCTCCAGAGGCTCTCCATCAGGGCGATGACATCACCATGGCGCAGGCGGGCGTCGAAGCGGTAGGCCGTCTCGCCTTCCTCGCTTCCACCGACCTCGCCGATCAGGTCCAGCCGCGCCGCCATGGCGTCCATACGGCCTGCAATCCCCAGCCGCTCCGGCGATCCGGTCACCGACCCCTCGACCGTTACCGGCCCCGCCAGCACGAAGGGCAGCCGCCAGTCCGGAAACGCCAGACGGCGCAGCGCCGGCGCGCTGGGACTCTCCAGGCTCACCCTGAGGTCGAACCCGGGCGCTGCCAGCCAGTCGGCGACCGCACCCTCGATCCGTCCGTCCAGTTCCGCCGAACCAAACGCCACGGACAGCGCGGCCGAAGCGAAGCCGCCCTCCAGCCCGGCGTCCAGCGACACATCGCGCAGACGGCCGGCGATGCCGCCGCCTGTGGCGCCCAGCGCGCCCAGAAACGCGCCCATGTCCGGCGCCGTGACATTCGCCTCCAGCTCGAATCGCGGGTTCTCCGGCGTGTCGACCCGGCCCGAAATCAACACTTCCGCACCCTGCAGCGCGCCGATGCGCAGCGCCGTGAGCGTCAGGTTTCCGTCCAGCAGGCCCGCCTCCAGCAGGACATCCTCGGCCACCTCGGAGCCGGCGACCAGACGGTCTATACGTATGATGGCGTTGGTGTCGAAGCGGTCCAGCAGCGGCAGCCGCGGGGCCGCCGGATCCGGCATCAGGACGCCCCAGCGCCAGGCGCGCAGGCCGAACAGAGCCGCATAGGCGTCGGCATTGATCTGATCGACGGCGACATCGAGGCTGAAGGACAGTCGCTCGACCAGGGCGATGGCGACCCCACCGGTCAGCCGCGACTGATCCAGACGCAGATCGATTCCCGTGACCTGGGCGACGTCGCTGGTGATGCCCACCGCAGCGGACAGGCTGAGATTGCGCAACCGGCCCCGGGCATCCTGCGGCACGGTCACCCCGCCCCATTCCAGCAGGCTGACCAGATTGTCGGAAACCATCTCGACCGAGCCGTCCAGCCGATAGGCGCCGGCCGCGAGACGCAGTTCGCCGGAAAATGCGAGGTCCGATCCACCCGGCAGCAGCGCCGAAACGCGGCCGATCGAAAGCGCGCCGTTGGCCAGCCGGGCGTCCAGAGTGAACTGGCGTACATATCCGTCGCCGAACTCCACCAGGCCGACATCCAGACGGATGGCGACGCCCAGTTCTGGCAGACGATCCAGCGCGCGCGCCGCAGTGGCGCCGCCGTCGGGCCAGTGCCGCAACGAGGCGAGCAGCGGCGGGCCGGCCAGCTTGTCGAAGGCCAGCGCCACATCCAGAGCGGGCGATGCACCGAGATCCGCGCCGAGCCGGCCCCCGAAGGCGGCGTCGGCCAGCATGCCGCTGATGCCGTCGAACACCAGTTCCGACCCGTCCAGCCGGGCACCGGCACGGAAGCGCAGCGGCACCGGTTCCTCGCCCGGCGGCACCAGCGCGAAGACGTTCTCGAAGGCGCGCAGATCGGCGATATCCGCCTCGAACTGGCCTTCGGCCACACCGGCAGACGGATCGGATAGACGGCCCTGAAACCGCGCCATCGCCGTGTCGTCCAGATTCATCTCGACGAACAGCGACGGCCGCGCGCCCTGGCCGAGCCTGAAATTGACGTCGACGTCACGCCCCTGCCAGACGCCGGCCAGATGACCGGTGACGCTTCCTGCGCTGCCGTCCAGGTTGATCGCGCCCGACAGGTCCGATGCGGACAGGACGCGGCCGGCCGGCTGATCGCGGTAGTTGAGGACGCCGCCGGAAATGCCGAGCACGCCTATCGAGAGACCGTCCCCCCGGTCGGGAGCGCGAAGTCCGGCGTAGTTGGTGCGGCCTGTCAGGTCCGCGTGCAGCGTGATCACCGGCTCTACCAGTTCGACATGCTCGGCCAGGAACTCGCCTGCCAGCAGACTGCCGAGCGACAGACGCATCTCGGCCCGCCGCGCAGTCAGGATCGGATCGAGGTCGCGCGCCGAACCGCCCTCCACCACCACGCCGCCGGCGGTCAGTCGGGGCGTCGGCAGGATCCGGAACGCAAGCTCGCCCTCCAGCCGCACCGGCTGACCGAGCGCCCGCGACAGACCGGCCTGGACATCCCCGCGATAGTCCTCCGGATCGATCACCAGCGGCGCGGCGAACAAGGCCCCGAAGACGAGCGCGACCAGGATGGCCAGAATGATCAGAAATGCACGCACCTGACGCCCTTGCCGGTTCCTCTGGATTGCCCTGTCGGGAAACGCGCGCCCGTTAAATCACGCACCGCCATGGGAGGCAATCGCAGTGACGGCGGACACCGCGGATGCCGCGGCGCTTGCGCCATCGCCATGATCGGCTAAGCTTCCCGGCATCAAGAGGGGTTGGGTCACGGTGGGCGATCTCTACGACATTGCATGGCCTGGGTGCGGCGCACGCCGCCGCCCGCTTCCCGCGAGGCGGTGAGCATGGCCGAGATCGTCAGCCTCAATCGCTTCCGGAAGACACGCGAACGCGCCAGGGCGGCAGCGCGCGCCGCCGAGAACCGCGTGCGTCACGGCCGCACCGGCGTCGAGAAACGCCGCGACGCGGACGCGGCGGCCAGGCGTGAGCGGCTGCTGGAGGGCGGCCGGTTGACGGACGACAGTGATGGGGACGGCGGCACGGCCGGCGCTCCGTCGAAGAAATAGGAAGCCTCGTCTCGAGGGGGGCAATGGAGGGAGTGCGATGAAAGCATCCGATCTTTTCGTGAAATGTCTGGAAGAAGAAGGCGTCGAAAGGATTTTCGGCGTTCCGGGCGAGGAGAACGCCGACACGATGATCTCGCTGATCGATAGCAAGATCGAATTCGTGCTCTGCCGTCATGAGCAGGCTGCGGCCTTCATGGCCGACGTCTATGGCCGCCTGACGGGCAAGGCCGGCGTCTGCCTGGCCACGCTGGGTCCGGGCGCGACCAACCTGGTTACCGGCATCGCCGACGCCAACATGGACCGTGCGCCGGTCGTCGGCATCATCGGTCAGGCCGGCACCTATCGGCTGCACAAGGAAAGCCATCAGAACATGGACTCGATCGCCATGTTCCGCCCCATCACCAAGTGGGCGCAGACCGTCTCCAACGCCGGCGCGATCCCCGAGATCGTGCGCAAGGCCTTCAAGACCGCCGAGGCCGAGAAGCCCGGTGCGGTGATGATCGAACTGCCCGAGGATCTGGCCAAGCACCAGGTCGAGGGGCGTCCGCCGCTGAAGCCGGTCCGCACCCGCCGTCCGGGCGCCGACCACAAGGCGGTCAAGGAAGCCGTCGACGTCATCCTGAAGGCCAAGCGGCCGATGATCCTGGCCGGCAACGGCGCCATCCGGAAACGCGCCGCCAAGCAGCTCGAGATCATGGCCGAGAAGCTCGGCGTCGGCGTGATCAACACCTTCATGGGCAAGGGCGCGGTGCCGCGGTCGTCGAAGTACTGCCTGTTCACGATGGGTCTGCAGGGCAAGGACCACGCGAACGTCTACATCGACAAGTGCGACACCATCATCTCGGTCGGCTACGACCTGGTCGAGTACAGCCCCAGCCACTGGAACAAGACGCCCGGCAAGCACATGGTCCACATCGACTTCTGGCCGGCGGAAATCGACAGCGACTACGACGTCACCGTCGACGTCCAGGGCGACATCGCCGACGCGCTCTGGCAGATCAACGAGGAGCTGGACTCCCGCGGCATCAAGGAGCCTCCGTTCAACATCGACGACGTGCAGCCGCTGCGTCAGACGATCCTGGACGACTTCGCCATGGAGAAGGACGACACTTCCTTCCCGATGAAGCCGCAGAAGGTGCTGTGGGACGTGCGCGAGTTCCTCGGCCCCGAAGACATCGTGCTTTCGGATGTCGGCGCCCACAAGATGTGGATCAGCCGCTACTACCAGTGCGACACGCCGAATACCTGTCTGATCTCCAACGGCTTCTGCACCATGGGCTTCGCGATGCCGGGCTCCATCGGCGCCAAGATCGCCAAGCCCGACAGCAAGGTGCTGGCGATCAACGGCGATGCCGGCTTCATGATGAACGTCCAGGACATGGAGACGGCGGCGCGGCTCGGCATCAACGTCGTCTGGATGGTCTGGTGCGACGGCGAGTACGGCCTGATCAAGTGGAAGCAGCAGAACCAGTTCGACGGCAAGCATTCGGCGCTGGCCTTCACCAACCCGGATTTCGCCGCCATGGCCAACGCCTTCGGCATCTGGGGCAGGAACCTGGAATCGGCCGAGGAGCTGCCGGCGGCGCTGGAGGAGGCCTTCAAGCAGAAGGGTCCGGCGCTGATCGCGCTGCCGATCGACTACTCGGAGAACGTGAAGATGACCCGGCGTCTGGGCGAACTGGAAGCCGTCATCTGAACCTTCGCCGAACCGGCAAACGGAAGGGGCGGGCCCGCGCGGGTCCGCCCTTTTCCTATGCGCGATGGACATTTGCGGACCCGCCGACCATCCTCGCCAGGCGCGATTCGGGGAGAAGCGAAACAGGTGCTGCGGCGTCTCTACAACTGGACCATGAGCCTCGCCGCCCATCGGCGGGCGAGCTGGGGCCTGGCGGGAGTGAGTTTCGCCGAATCCAGTTTCTTCCCCATCCCCCCCGACGTCATTCTCATCCCGATGATCCTTGCGGACCGCCGCAAGGCCTTCCGCTACGCCGTCATCGCCACGGTCTTTTCCGTGCTGGGCGGGCTGGCGGGCTACGCCATCGGCGCCTTTCTGTTCGAGACCGTGGGCCGGCCGCTGCTGGAATTCTACGGCGCGCTCGACAAGTTCGCCGAGTTCAGCCTGCGTTACAACGAGGAGGGCGGCTGGATCGTCTTCTTCTTCGGCGTCACGCCCTTTCCCTACAAGGTGATCACCGTGGCCTCGGGCGCCACGGCTCTGAACCTGGTCACCTTCACGGCCGCGAGCGTCGCCGCACGGGGCCTGCGGTTCTTCCTCGTCGCCGCCCTGCTGTGGTGGTTCGGCGAGCCCATCCGCCGCTTCATCGAGCGCTATCTCGGCATCCTCGTCCTGATCTTCATGGTCTGCCTTGTCGGCGGCTTCGTCGCCGTGCGCTATTTTCTCTGATTGCCGGCGGGAAGCAGCCCGGCTAGAGGGTTGATCATGAGCCTTTTCGACCGTCTGGACGCCCGCCTGGGACTGATGATCGCGGTGCTGGCGGCGCTGCCGTTGGCCGCGGCGCTGATTGCCCAGTACGTCTTCGGCCTGGCGCCCTGCCCGCTCTGCGTCTGGCAGCGCTGGCCCTATCTCGCCGCCCTCGTCCTGGGCGCCGCGGCCTGGGCGCTGGGCTGGCGGAGCGGCTGGCTGGCCGCGGCTGCGGCGCTGTGCTTTGCGGCCAGCGCAGGTGTCGGCGTGTTCCATGCCGGCGTCGAAGAAGGTCTCTGGCAGGGTCTGGAGACCTGTACCGGCGCGGGCACGCCCGGCGATCTCGACGCCCTGCGCTCCCAGGTTCTGGGGACGCAGCCGGCGCGCTGCGACCAGGTGCCCTTCGCGTTTCTCGGCCTTTCGATCGCCGGCTGGAACGTGGTCTATGGCGGGTTCGCGGCCATGCTTGCGCTGACCCTTGCGGTACGATCAACCGGCAGGAGGAGCCGATGAGAAAGCCGCTACCCGGCGACACGCCGCTCGAGGAGCGCATCGCACGCATCATCCGGGTCGACCAGGCCGGCGAGTACGGCGCGAAACGCATCTATGACGGCCAGCTCGCCGTCCTCGGCCGTTCGAAGTCGGTCGAGACGATCCGCAAGATGGCGGACCAGGAACTCCACCACATGGAGACCTTCGACCGCATCATGAACGAGCGCCATGTCCGCCCGACCCTGCTCTCGCCGATCTGGCACGTGGCCGGTTTCGCGCTGGGCGCCGGCACCGCGTTGATGGGCGAGAAAGCGGCCATGGCCTGCACCGAGGCGGTGGAGGAAGTGATCGACGAGCACTACGCGGCCCAGGCCGCGGAGCTGGACGACGACGAGGCGGAGTTGCGCGAAACCATCGAGCGGTTTCGCGCCGACGAACTGGAACACCGCGACACGGCGCGCGCCCACGACGCCGCCGGGGCGCCGGGCTACGATCTGCTGACTGCCGGCATCAAGGCCGGCTCGCGTCTCGCCATCTGGCTGTCGACCCGGTTCTGAACCCGGAATCCGCGCGGTCCCCGCACGCGATGTTTACCTTTTCGTTAACCCGCACCCCCTTAGGATATAGACTCCCGATGAAGCGGGATGCGTGATGGGCGAGGCGCTGGGTAGCATGACCCGACCGGACGACGCGATGTGGAGAGCGGCCTTCAAGCTGCTGGACGTACCGGCGGCGCTGACCGAGGGCAGCGGCAGCGGCATCCGCGTCGTGGTCGCCAACGCGATGTTCCGCGAACTGCTCCCCGATTCCGAGGCCGGCCAGCGCGATGTCCTCAGCGCAGCGGAAGGACGCAGGGACAGGAATCCCTTCCCCGGTCAGCCCGGCTGGCTGCTCCATGCCAAACCCGTGAGCGACGGACTGACCCTCTGGCAGGCCCAGCGCGAGACCGCCAGGACGGTGACCGACGGCGTCGCCGACTGGGTCGCCTCCGCCACGCTCGGCGACATGGCGATCCTGTTCTTCGACAGCGACGACCGGCTGCGCGCCTACAACGCCGCCATCCGTCACTACTTCCCCCCGCGCGAAGGATTCCCGAGGCTGGGCGAGACATTCGAGGGACAGCTCGACGCAATCATCGAGAGCTATGACTTCAGTCCGCCTGTCGGCACGGCCCAGGACTGGAAGGATGACCTCATGGCCGGCTTTCACGAACCCGGCAGGCCGAGGCTCGGCCTGACGCCCTCGGGCCGCTGGGCGCTGTCCACCACCACACGCATGGGCGACGGCTCGTCGCTCCAGCTCCTGAACGACGTCACCGCCTTCCGCGAACGCGATCAGCAGATGAAGCTGTTCATGCGCAACGCCCGCGGGATCCTGTTCTCCCGCCGGGATCTGGAGAAGGGCGATCTGAAGGTCTGGGGCGATTCACGCGCGCTGGAACTGGCCGACAGCCGACCCTCCGGAAAAGGCGCGGGCGATCAGCTCTCCTGGTTCGATCTGATCGATGAACGCGACCGGGATCGCTATGTCGGCTTCATGAAGGCCCGACGGCCCGAGGACAAGCCCTACGCCATCGAGTTCCGCTTCCGTCACCCCGACAAGGACGAGTTCCGCTGGATCAGGGAGATCGGCTGGACGGTGGTCGACCGGGAAGGCCGGAACTACCTGGATGCCATCTATTTCGACATCACGGAGAACAAGCTGGCGTCCGAAGCGCTCAAGGAGAGCGAGAAGCGGTTCCGCGATCTGACCGAGATGGCCTCCGACTGGTATTTCGAAACCGACGCGGAGCTGCGGCTGACCTATCTGTCGAGCCGCTACGAAAGCGTCGGCGGCGTGTCGCCGGAACAGTTCGTCGGCCGGCCCTGGGCGGAGATCGTCGAAATGCGCACGGCCGACCTGGAACCTGCGGACGCCGCCGCATGGTACGATCTACTGGCGGTCTGGCGCCGTCACGAGGCCTACCGCGACTGGCAGATCAAGTTCTACAATGCCAGCGGCGAGCTGAAATACGCACGCATCAGCGCCGAACCCCAGTACGACGCGGACGGCGCCTTCAAGGGCTATCGCGGCATCGGCCGCGACGTGACCGCCCTGACCCAGGCGCAGAACCGGGCGCTGAAGTCGCTGGAGCGGGCCGAGCAGGCGAACGCCGCGAAATCGGCCTTCATCGCCAATGTCAGCCACGAGCTGCGCACACCGCTCAATGCCATTCTCGGCTTCTCCTCCATCATGTCGGACCAGTTGCTCGGGCCCATCGGCAACGAGCGTTACCGCGGCTACGCCGTCGACATCGCCGCCAGCGGCGAGCACCTGCTCAGTCTGGTCAACGACCTGTTGGACATCTCCAAGGTCGAGGCCGGCCGCTACACCATCGAGGACGAGAACGTCGACTTCAGGGCGGAGATCGAGCGCATCATCCATCTGCTGGGCGTCGATATCGAGAGCAAGGAACTGGTGCGCGCCTATGGCGAGGGGCCGTACATGGTCCGCGCCGACCGGCGGGCCGTACGGCAGATGCTGATCAACCTGATCGGCAACGCAGTAAAGTACACTGGCGACGACGGCCGCATCGCCATCGGCATCGGGGAGACCGACCGCGGACAGCCCTTTGTCGAGATCGCCGACAACGGCGTGGGCATTCCCCAGGACGACCTGCACCAGGTGCTCGAGCCCTTCGGCCGGGCGCGCTCGGAAATTGCGGCGGAAGGCACCGGCCTCGGCCTGCCGCTGACGCGGCGGCTGATGGAACTGCATGGCGGTTCGCTGCTGATCGACAGCACCCAGGGCCGGGGCACGCGCGTGCGCATGATCTTCCCCGCCGAACGCGCTACCGCAGCCGCGCTGCCCGACGCGGTTACGGGCTGATCACCTTTCCGGGGTTCATGATGTTGTCCGGATCGAGCATGCGCTTGATCGAGGCCATCAGCTCCAGTTCGACCTCCGACTTGTAGCGCCGCACCTCGTCGCGCTTCAGCCGGCCCAGCCCGTGCTCGGCGCTGATCGAGCCGCCCATTTCGTGGACGATACCGTGGACCACGTCGGCCACCTCCTGCCAGCGGGCGAGATAGGCCTCGGCGTCGGCGCCTTCGGGCTGCAGCGGATTGTAGTGGACATTGCCGTCGCCGATATGGCCGAAGGCGAGCGAGCGGAAACCCGGAATCACCTCTTCCAGCGCGCGGTCGGCGCGGGCGATGAAGGCCGGCATCTTCGGCACCGGGATTGAGACATCGTGCTTGATGGAACCGCCGGCGAGTTTCTGGGATTCGGAAAGTCCTTCGCGCAACGCCCAGAGCTGCTGCGCCTGGGCTTCGGATTCGGCGATCGTGGCGTCGGCTACCAGTTCCTTCTCGTAACCACGCGCCAGCGCCGTTTCCATCGCCTCGCGCAGGGCGCCCCCGCCCTCGCCCGAGGACATCTCGATCAGCACGTACCAGGGATGGAGGTCACCGAAGGGATCGCGCGCGTCGGGGAGGGATTTCATGACCAGTTCGAGCCCGAGCCGGGGCAGGATCTCGAAACCCGTGACCTGGCCGCCGGAAACGTCCTTGGCCAGCGACAGCAGCTCGACGGCGGCCTCGGGATTCGGGATCGCGGCAAAGGCCACCTGCCGGTCCGCGGGCCTGGGGTAGAGCTTCAGCACCGCCGCCGTGATGACGCCCAGCGTTCCCTCCGCGCCGATGAAGAGATGCTTCAGGTCATAGCCGGTATTGTCCTTGCGCAGGCCGCGCAGCCCGTTCCAGACGCGACCGTCGGGCAGCACCACCTCCAGCCCCAGCACCAGATCGCGCATGTTGCCGTAGCGCAGCACCGCCGTGCCGCCGGCGTTGGTCGACAGGTTGCCGCCGATCTGGCAGGTGCCTTCGGAGGCGATGCGCATCGGGAACAGCCGTCCGGCCTCGTCCGCTGCCGCCTGTACGTCGGCCAGGACACAGCCCGCCTCGACGGTGATGGTGTCGTTCAGCGGGTCAACCGCGCGCACACGGTTCATGCGGCCGAGCGAGAGGACGATCTCGTCGCCGCCCTCGAAGGGAATGGAGCCGCCCACGAGTCCGGTATTGCCGCCCTGGGGGACGATCGCGGTGCCGGTCTCGGCGCAGATGCGCACGATCTCCGCCACCTCCGCGGTCGACGAGGGCCGCAGCACCAGCGCCGACTTGCCGCGCCACTTGTCGCGCCACTCGACCAGATAGGGCGCCATGTCGTCCGGATCGGTGATCGCGCCCTGCGGCCCGACGACCGCGATCAGCCTTTCAATCGTGCCGCGCGCAATCTCGTTCATGGGACCAATGTAATGCAGATCGCCTGCGGCCGCATCCGGCGCACTGCTCAGCCACGCTTCAGGATCAGGTTGTTCGCCCCGTCCACCGCGCCGGACCAGCCGCTGGCCAGCAGAATGGTCGAGGTGCCGTCCTCGATCAGCGCCGGCCCGGCCAGCGTGCTGCCAGCCGCGGGGCGCGGACCGCAGGCCGCCTGCTGTTCCGTGCCGCGCTCGAACAGAGTGACGGTCGCCGGCTCCGCGCCGCCGGCATCGCCTTCCAGTTCCGGCGGCGCGCCCGGCGAGGCTGCGGCGCGGGCGCGGAAGGCGACGATCTCGATGGCCGCGCCGCCCGCCTTGTCGAACTCGAAGACGCGGTGATGCGCTTCCGCGAACAGCCGGCCGATCGTCTCCGCATCGATCCCGCGGCCTTCGCCCGGCAGGTCGACGGCGATCTCGAAGGCCTGGCCGACATAGCGCATGTCCAGGCTGATCCGGGTCTCGATGGGACCGCCAAGTCCCAGTTCCTTCAACTGCTTCGCCGCGGCGGCGGAAACTTCGTCAATGGTCGCGCGGATCTCGTCCATCGCATCGGCGGAGAGGCGCGTTTGCCGCGTCACGCTCTCGAAATGGACGAAATCCGAGGCCAGCAGGCCATAGGCGGACAGCACGCCCGCCGCCGGCGGCACCACCACGGTGGCGATGCCGAGGTCCTCGGCCACCCGGCAGGCCAGCATGGGGCCGGCCCCGCCGAAGGGCGCCAGCGCGAAGTCGCGCGGATCGTGGCCGCGCTCGGTCGAGATGCGCTGGATGGCACGGACGATATTGGCCTCGGCCACGCGGATCGCGGCGTCCGCGGCCTCCGTCAGCGACAGGCCCAGGCGCTCCGCCACCGGCTTCAGCGCCGACGCCGCGGCGTCGCGGTCCAGCATCATGTCGCCGCCGAGGAATGTCTCGGCGCGGATGGTGCCCCGTACCAGGTGGCAATCGGTGATGGTGGGCGTCGTCCCGCCGCGGCCATAGCAGGCCGGCCCCGGCTCGGCGCCCGCGGATTCCGGGCCGACGCGCAACAGACCGCCATCGTCGATCCAGACCACGGAGCCGCCGCCCGCCCCGACCGTGGCGATGTCGATCACCGGCGTCTTCACGGGCAGCCCGTCGATCTCCGTGGACGGCGCGAGGTCGGGCTGGCCGTCGCGGACCAGGCAGACATCGGTCGATGTGCCGCCCATGTCGAAGGTGATGATGTTGCCGATACCGGAACGGCCGGCCTGGCGCGCCGCGCCGACCACGCCAGCCGCGGGTCCGGAGAACAGGGCCGTGATCGCGGACTTCGCCATGCCCGCCGCCGGCAGCCTGCCGCCGTTCGACTGCATGACCGAGAACCGCCCGCGATGGCCGCGTGCCGCCAGCGCCTCGGAAAAGCGGCCGAGATAGGCGTCGATCACCGGCTGCACATAGGCCGCAAGCGCCGTCGTGGAGGCGCGCTCGTATTCGCGGAACTCCCGGCAGACGTCCGACGAGCAGGTCACCTTGAGTTGCTGGAAGCGCGCCCGGATGGCGTCCGCCAGTTGCTGTTCGTGGGCCGGGTCGACATAGGCGTTGAGCAGGCAGATGGCCACAGCGCCATAGCCGTCATCCTCGGCCATGCGCTCGGCGATGCGCTCCATGGTCGACTCGAGATCGAGCGGCGTCGCCACCTTGCCGTCGGCGCCGATGCGCTCGGGCGCCTCGACCACATCGCGGCGGCGCACCACCGGCTCCGGCTTGGCGTAGGCGAGATCGTAGATGCGCCGGCGATTGTGGCGCTGCAGGAACAGGATGTCGCGCATCCCCTCCGTCGTCACCAGCATCACCCTGGCGCCCTTGCGCTCCAGAATGGCGTTGGTCGCCACCGTCGAGCCGTGAACGAGATCGTCGACCTGCGACAGATCCAGGCCTGCCGCCTCGATCGCCGCCAGAGCGCCCTCGTCCGGGCGCGACGGGGTCGAAGGCACCTTGGCCACCTTCAATCGTCCGTCCTCGCCGATGGCCACAAGGTCGGTGAACGTACCGCCGACTTCCACACCTACACGCATGCGCCCCAATCCTCCCCTGATCCGAGACCGTGAATCTCTACCACGGTTCGCCAGCTGGACGCAGTTCCACCATGAAGGAGCGCGCCGAAGCCGGCTGATGCGCGGTGCGGTAGATCTCTGCGGCCAGGTCGGCGGGATTCGCCAGCCTGGATTCGTCGATGTCCGGCCAGCGCCTGCGGACGAAGGGCATGTCGATCAGCGCATCGACCACGACATAGGCGACGTGGACGCCCTGCGGCCCGAGATCCCGGGCCAGCGCCTCGGCGACGATCCGCCCGCCTGCCTTGGACGGCGACCAGCCGATGAAGTCCGGCTTGCCGCGCAGTGCGCCGGTGTTGCCGGTGACGATCAGCCGACCCGTTCCGCGCTCGACCATGGCGGGACAGAGTTCCTGCGCCGTGACCAGCGGCCCCGTCGCGTTGACGCGGAATGCGCCCTCGAACTGCTCGACGGTCACGTCTTCGTAGCCGCCGAAGGCTGCGATCGCCGCGTTGTAGATGACAACGTCCGGCAGGCCCTGCGCCTCGACCACGCGCTTCAGCGCGGCGCGGTAGCTCTCGATGTCGGCGATGTCGGTGGCGAATCCGGTCGCGCCCGGGTTCTCGCTTTCCCATGTCGCCAACCGGCCTTCATGGCGCGCCATCATGGAGACGCGATAGCCGCCCGCAAGAAACGTCTGGACGACGTGCAGGCCGAGCCCCGGCCCGACGCCGACGACGAGACAGTGAGGCCGGCTCATCCGGCGCGACCCGCGGCAGCGTAATCCCTGGCTTCCATTCCCTGTCCTCCCTCTTTCTCCGCCTGTAACCTGTTGCCGGAATCAGGGGAGGCAAGCGCATGACGGAATTTCTGGAGGCGGCGGAAGCGGTGAAGCGCATTCCCGCCGGCGCCACGGTCTACATCCAGGGCTCGGCCGGGGAGCCGACGGATCTGGTTTCGGCGATCGCCGCCGACCCGGAGGCGGGCCGCGGCTGCACCTTCGTCGGCGTCGCCGTACCGGGGATGAACCGCAACGACTATTCGTCGCTGCACGAGAGCGCACGCGCCATCGCCTTCTTCGGCACGCCGGACAACCGCGACAGCATGGCAAGCGGGAAGACGGCGTTCATCCCCAAGCAGTATCACGCCCTCTACCGCTATCTGGAGCAGGACCTCGACATCGACGTCGCGCTGGTGTCGCTGCGCGAGGGGCCGGACGGGACCTACCGCCACGGCTTCGGCCTGGACAGCCAGTCCGCGGTCCTCGACAAGGCGAAGCTGGTGATCGCGGAGATCAATGCCGGCATGCCCGACGGCGGCAGCGCCCCGCCGGTGCCGGCGGACCGGATCGACATCGCCGTCCGCACCGACCATCCCGGACCGACGCTCGGCATTGGCGAGATCACGCCGGACGTGCAGGCGGTCGCCGACAACGTCGCCGCCATGATCGCGGACGGCGACTGCATCCAGATCGGGATCGGGACGCTGCCCGTGGCGCTCCTGCGCGCGCTCAGGACCAAGAATGATCTCGGCATTCATTCGGGCATGCTGGCCGACGGCATGCCGGAGCTGATCGACAACGGCAACGCCAATGGCCGGCGCAAGTCCATCGACACCGGGCTCCACGTGGCCGGCGTCCCCAACGGCTCCCAGGCGCTCTACGACTGGACCGACGGGCGGCGTGACATCGCCTGGCGGCCGATCTCCTACACCCATGATTCGGCGGTCATCGGCCGGATCGACAATTTCATCTCGATCAATTCGGGGCTGGAGGTCGACCTGTTCGGCCAGCTCAACGCCGAGACCGTGAAGGGCCGCCAGATTTCCGGCACCGGCGGTTCGGTCGACTTCATGCGCGGCGCGCAGCGCAGCCGGGGCGGCAAGGCGATCCTGGCCATGACCGCCACCGCCGCGCGCGGCAAGGTCAGCCGCATCGTCGCCGGCCTCGATCCGCTGGGGATCACGACCGGACTCCGCACCGACATCGACCATGTCGTCACCGAGCATGGCGCGGCCCATCTGAAGAACCTGCCCGTGCACCAGCGGCCCGAGGCGCTGATCGAGATCGCGGGGCCCGATTTCCGCGAGGAATTGCGCGACGCCTGGCACGACATGACAAAGGGCCTCTGGCCCGGCTGACCGGCGTGTGCTCTCCCGGCCGGTCCCGCGCGCACTACGACCGGCCGGGAAGGGGTCCGGGACAGGCTCGTCAGGCCCGAGGACGGCAACGGATTCGATCTGCTCGAGGCCTACTCGAACGGATGGCGTCGCCAACCAAGTCGTGGCCGCCTACTGCTGGACCCGTTGACGGGTCCGGC
The DNA here is from genome assembly GCF_002924445.1 of Minwuia thermotolerans. Classification (NCBI taxonomy): domain Bacteria; kingdom Pseudomonadati; phylum Pseudomonadota; class Alphaproteobacteria; order Minwuiales; family Minwuiaceae; genus Minwuia; species Minwuia thermotolerans. The sequence continues at coordinate 10,938 of NZ_PIGG01000068.1, read as the reverse complement.
CATCGCGCTGCTGCTTCTCGAGGCCGCGCTGGAAATCGTCCAGCGTGATCCTGCGTTCGACGCCGCCATCGGCACCGAGGATCTCGTAGACCACGCCATCGCGCGCGGTCATCATCAGCAGGATGATGGCGCCGTCCGCCCCGCCGCCCTCGATATGGGTTTCGTCGCCGCGGTTGGCGCCGAAACCCGAAGCCCTGCGGGTGGTATTGGCAGGTCCGTGGTCCGGCACGGGATCGTAGAGACTGTGCTCGCCCTGCAGCACCAGCGTCTTCGTGGGGCCGACATGGCGGTGCGGCACGCACTCGGCGTGCGGATCGAATTTCATCAGCATATCGACCACCTGCGCGTCGTGATCGACGCTGAGCAGGTGGTAGTAGAGACCCTCGAATCCGGCGAAGGGCTTCCAGGCAATGGTGCGGTCGTCGAAGCGGTAGGTCTCGGTCATGGCGGCGTTCCTCCCGCCGCCCAATCTACGCGTCGGCTTCTATATGGTCCATGTCGTCGTCGGAGAAGCCGAAGTGATGGCCGATCTCGTGGATCAGCACATGCTGGACGACATGCTCGAGGTCCTCGCCCGTTTCCCGGCAGTAATCGAGGATCGGCTGGCGGTAGAGCCAGACCATGTCCTGGTCGCCGCCGGGATCGTTGACCGATTTCCAGGGCAGGCCGACGCCGTGATAGAGACCCAGCAGGTCGAGCGGATGGTCGATGCCGAGGTCGTCCAGCACCTCGTCATCGGCGTACTCCGCGGCGCGGATCACCAGTCCCTCGCAGTGCTGCGCGAGTTCCGGCGGTATCTCCGACAGCGCCTTCTCGCCCAGCCGGGCGATGGTCTCGAGGTCTGCGTCTCGCATGAATGCGCGGTTCATGACTTCCTATTTGTCTCCGCGGGCACGGTTTGGCAATGCTCTGGCGCAGCAGCGCCCTTACCAGCCGGCACCATGTGTCCTACATGCGGTGGGACCGACAACGCAGGCAACGGAGGCCGAGATGGGCGAGAAGCTGAGCGACAAGGAACGCCAGGAGGCGCTCACCGAACTGAAGGGCTGGTCGATGGTGGAAGACCGGGACGCGATCAAGCGGACCTTCGAGTTCAGGGATTTCAACGAGGCCTTCGGCTTCATGAGCCGCGTCGCCCTGAAGGCCGAGAAGATGGACCACCACCCCGAGTGGTTCAATGTCTACAAGACCGTCGAGGTCACGCTTTCGACGCACGACGCCGGCGGGCTGACGGACAAGGACGTCAAGCTGGCGAAATTCATGGACAAGGCGGCCGGTTAGGCGGCCCGGCGGCTACCCCGTCCACTCGCTGACGAACTGCCGCCAGTCGGCGCGGCGGGGACCGGCGAACTCGCGCTTGGGCCGCCCCACATAGATGAAACCCAGAAGCTGCTCGTCCGGGCCGATGCCGAGCGCCTGCAGCACGTGCCCGTCATAGGCCGGCGCGCCGGAAAGCCAGATGGCGCCGAGGCCCTCCGCCTGCGCGGCCAGAACCATGTTGTAGCCGGCCATGCCCGCCGCCAGCACCTGCTCCACTGGTGGGGCCTTCGGATGATCGGGCGTGATACGGGCGATGACGGCGATCACGACGGGTGAGCGGAGCGGCTTCTTGCGGTCCTTCTCGACCGCCCCGGCGTCCTCCCCGCGCTTCTCCGCTGCTTCGGCAAAGATGTCCCCCAGCCGGCCGCGCGCCTCGCCGCGGATGGTGAGGAACCGCCACGGCGTCAGCTTGCCGTGGTCCGGCGCGGTCATCGCCGCCGCGTAAAGCGTCTCCAGCTCCGCGTCCGTTATCTCCTCGTCGGTCTGCAGCTTCGGGCCGACGGAGGCGCGGTTGGTGACCAGTTCGATTGGCTTCATTCTCGGTTCTCCGCGTTTCGGTTCAGGCTGCCGGCATGGCGCGGTCGATCATCGGCTGCAGATCCAGGCCGTCGGGGAGCGTCCCGAAGGCCCGGCCCCAGTCTCCGTCGAGACGGCTGGCGAGGAAAGCGTCGGCGACGGCCGTCGGCGCAGCGGCGGTCAGCAACGCGCCCTGCCAGGTCATGGCCATTTTCTCGACGATGCGCCGCGCGCGCATCTCGATCCCCTCGGGCCGGGCGAACTCACCCGCCAGGTCGTCGATTGCCGCGTCCAGCCGCGTATCACGGCCCTTGGCGTCGTTGAGGCTCTTCAGGAACAGCTCCAGCGCATGGGGCTCGCGCTGCATGGCGCGCAGGACGTCCAGGCAGATGACGTTGCCCGAGCCTTCCCAGATGCCGTTGAGCGGCGCTTCCTTGAAAAGCCGCGGCATGATCGTCTCCTCGACATAGCCGGCGCCGCCCAGGCACTCCATGGCTTCCACGACCAGCGGCGTCACGCGCTTGTTGGCCCAGTACTTGGAAACCGAGACGGCGATCCTGGCGAAGGCCGCCGCCTCCTCGTCCGCCATGCCGTCGTCATAGGCCTGGGCGACAGCCATGAACATCGCCGTCGCGGCCTCCTGCTCGACCGAGAGGTCGGCGATGACGTTGCGCATCAGCGGCTGCTGGCTGAGTTTTTTCTGGAAAGCGACGCGGTGTTCGACGTGATGCGCGGCCTGCGCCACGGCCTGGCGCATCAGCGCCGTCGGCCCGGCGGTGCAGTCCAGGCGGGTGTGCATCACCATGTCGATGATCGTGCGGACGCCGCGTCCCTCCTCGCCGATCATCACTGCCCAGGCGCCGTGATACTCGATCTCCGAGGATGCGTTCGACTTGTTGCCCAGCTTGTCTTTCAGCCGCTGAAGCTGGAATGCGTTCCGCGACCCGTCGGGCCGCCAGCGCGGCATCAGGAAGCACGACAGCCCCTCGTCCGTGTAGGCCAGCGTCAGGAAGGCGTCGCACATGGGCGCCGAGCAGAACCACTTGTGACCGGTCAGTTCGTACTCGCCGCCCGGCCCCCCGGCGCCCAGCGGCCTTGCCCGCGTGGTGTTGGCGCGCACGTCGGAGCCACCCTGCTTCTCGGTCATCGCCATGCCGATGGTGAGCCCCGTCTTCTGCTCCGGCGGGATGGAGCGCGGATCGTATTCGTGGCTCATGATCCCCTTCCGCCAGGTCTCCGTCGCTTCCGGCTGGCGCTGCAGCGCCGGCATCGCCGCATAGGTCATGGTCAGCGGGCAGCAGACGCCGCCCTCGACCTGATAGGTCATGTAGAGCATCGCCGCGTACGCCGCATGCCCGCCCTTGCGCCCTTCCCAGGCGATCGAATGCTGTCCGTGGCGCATGCCGAGCGCCATCATGTGGTGGTAGCTGGGGTGGAACTCGGCCTCGTCGATGCGGTGGCCGTAGCGGTCATGGGTCTTCAGCACCGGGGGAAAGACATTGGCGAGCCGGCCATGCTCGAAGGTTTCGGCCCGGCCCAGTTCCTCACCCATGGCGTCGACATGCGCCTCGGCCCAGCCTGCGCCATGACGGTGCAGCGCTTCCTTCAACGCCGCATCGGAGCGGTAGAGATTGTAGTCCTCCAGCGGCGGCGGCTGGTTGCTGACTTCGTGGGTCGTAAGTTCGGCGCGGGGGCGGAGATGGGACATTCGGATCGGACCTCCCTGTTGCCGTTGAAGATAGTGCGGAACGGCGCGCTTGTCCTATCGGAGCGCGAGCGTCGGATCGACGCCCCGGGGCAGCAGCAGCCACATGGCGAGCGGCCGGTTGAGCCGGCCGGCCCTCTCGCCCGCCTCGTCGCCGGGACCCAGGAACAGATCCGCCCGCACCGGGCCGCGGATGGCGCCGCCGGTGTCCTGGCCCATGACCAGCCGCCGGATCGCCGCCTCGCTTTCGACGCCCGGCGCCTCGATCCAGAAGGGCAGGCCGAAATACCAGAGCCGGCGGTCGATGGCGATCGAACGCTCCGGCGTGACGACGACGCCCTCGGCGCCGATCGCGCCTTCCGTCTCGCGCTCGGTGAAGAAGACATAGGACGGATTGAGATCCAGCAGTTCGTGGACGCGGCCGGGATTGGCCTCCAGCCACCTCCGGATCGCCTGCATGGACATGTCCGCCGCAGCCACTTCGCCCCAGGCGATCAGATCCCGGCCGATGGCGCGGTAGGCGCGGCCGTTCTGCCCGGCATAGCCGACATAGGCGACCTCGCCGTCGGGCAGGGCGATGCGTCCCGACCCCTGGATCTGCAGGAAGAAGGCGTCGATCGGATCGGCGAGCCAGAGGAGGTCCAGTCCGCGGCCGTCCAGCGCGCCCTGCCGGATCGCCTTGCGGTCGTGATAGGGCACCAGCCGGTCACCATCGACACGGCCGCGGATCGTACCGTCGAGTTCGTCGCTGAAGTCGGCCAGGCGCGCAGTCACCAGATCGCCGGGCACGCGGTGCAGCGGCACATCGTAGCGCGCCGAGGGCTCGCGGCTGCCGGGATAGACGGGCTCGTAATAGCCGGTGAGCCGGCCTTCGCCTTCGGCCACGCGCCAGGCTGTCCAGTTTTCGGTCAGATGCGCCTTCAGGGCCGCGTCGTCCCCGGGAATCGCATTGCACGCCGCGGCCAGATACGGGCCCAGCGGATTGGCGCGCCGCGGCCAGTGGGCGCAGCTTCGCATCATGGCGGCGCGGAAGCCCTCGAGATTGTCGCCCCCCCAGCCGGGCAGCGCAGCCACGCCGGTCTGTTCGAAGGCGATGGCGGGAGGCTTCTCGGGCGGGCGCTCGGCCAGTTCGCGGAACAACAGCCACCAGAACCCGGCCAGCGCCGCCACCATCAGCGCCAGCGCCAGGGCGACGGGCGCGGCGTGCTTCACGGGCGGGGCCTCAATGCGCGGAGCGGGTGGAAATCAGCTCCCAGTTCGGATCGCGGGAGCGGGCATCCTTGGCAAAGGTCCAGATGTCGGTAACCACCGAAATGTCCTCGGCGTCGCCGGCGACGATCTCGCCGTCCTTGTCGCGGGTCACGGAGATCATCTCGGAGACGAACCTGACCGTGACCTCGGCCTTGCGGTCGACGACGCGCGCATCGACGATCTCGACGCTGTCGAAGCCGACGAGCTCGGTTTCCTGAGTCTGGCCCTCGGCCTTCCGCCGGTCGATGGCGTCGGTGAAATTCTTGTAGACCTTGCCGGCCAGCAGCGGCTTCAGGGCCTGCTTGTCGCCCTTGGCGTAGGACGTCACGATCAGCTCGTAGGCCGCCTTCGCGCCCTCGACGAAGCTGGCGCGGTCGAATCCGCCGCCGCTTGCCCGGCCGATCTCGTTGAGCGCGCGGTCGAGAGGCGTGGCGTCGTGGTCGGGTTCGATGTCGAAATCGGTATCCCGCGGCGCGTCCTGACCCGGCAGGCGGATCACGTTATCGTCCTGGCGGCCGTTCTTGGCGGGCTCTTCGCCGCGCCGGCCGACATGCGAACGCGGCTCTTCCTGCTCATGACCGGTCCTTCGCCCGAGCGTGTTCTTCAGCCGCAGGAAGAAGAACGCGGCGATCATGCCGAAGATTACGACCTCGAAAAACGGAAAGTCAGATCCCATATCACTCGCTCCGGCGTCTGGCGCCGGTCTTGGTTCCTGGCGCGCAATGTCTGCGTCGCCTGCTCTCGTAACATAGGCTTCGGAGGTTGCCCGAACAAGCCATGCCGCTACTGCTGCTCGCCTTATTCATCGGAATGCCGATCCTGGAGATCGCCGTCTTCATCGAAGCCGGCGGCTGGATCGGACTCTGGCCCACTCTCGCCATCGTGCTGCTGACCGGCATTGCCGGCACGGCGCTGCTCAGGATCCAGGGATATGGCGTGGTCCGCCGCATCCGCGAACAGATGGACCAGGGCCGCCCGCCGGTCTTCGAGATGTTCGAGGGACTGTGCCTGTTCGCCGCAGGGCTTCTGCTGCTGACGCCGGGCTTCGTGACCGACACGATCGGGTTCCTGCTGTTCCTGCCGCCGCTGCGCAAGGCCATCGCGCGGCTGATCGGACGGCGCATCCAGGTGCAGGTGAATGCGCGCGGATTCGGGCCGGGCGAACCGCCCCATGGCCCCCATGGTCCGGGCGGCCCCCGGCGCGATCCGGGCGGCCCGGTGATCGACGGCGAATACGAGACCGTGGAGCCCGACCGCGACCGTCTCAGGTCCTGAATTTCGCTGTGACAAGCGGGCCCCGCCATGCTAGCGGACAGGCCCCGAGACGTACCGAGCGGAGCCGAGAGACATGGCCGAGGAAACAGGCGACAACCAGCAGCCCCAGCAGCCCCCGCAACAGAACCAGCAGCCGCAGATCCGGCTGAACGTGCAGTATGTCAAGGATCTGAGCTTCGAGGCGCCGAACGCGCCGGAGGTCTTCCTGAAGCAGAACGAACAGCCGAAGATCTCGATCAGCGTCGACATTGACGCCCGCCGCATCGAAGGCAATGTCTTCGAGGTCGTGCTGAAGCTGGACGTCAGTGCGAAGCGCGACGACCAGCCCGTCTTCATCGTCGATCTGGCCTATGGCGCGGTCTGCACCATGGTGAACCTGCCGGACGAACAGATCGAGCCGGCCTGCCTGATCGAAGTGCCGCGGATGATCTTCCCCTTCGCGCGCCGCGTGATCGGCGATGTCACCCGGGACGGCGGCTTCCCGCCGCTGCTGCTCGACCCGATCGACTTCGTCCGCCTCTACCAGCAGAACAAGCAGCGCCAGCAGGCCACCCAGCAGCAGCAGGGCGAGGCAGAGAACTAGGCTTCGGACGCAGACCGGCCTGCGCGCAACGCGGCGTGCGCCGGCGCCGGCGGGCCGCTAGGCTCCTCCGGTTTCGCGCCACGGAGACCCTCCATGCATATCGCCAGCGCCTGGCCGGTGCTTGCACCGTTTGTCCTGCTGTCCCTGTCGAACATCTTCATGACCTTCGCCTGGTACGGACATCTCAAGTACCAGGGCGCCGCGCTCTGGATCGCCGTCCTCGCCAGCTGGGGCATCGCCTTTTTCGAATACTGTCTGGCGGTCCCGGCCAACCGCATCGGCTACACGGTCTGGAGCGCCGCCGAACTCAAGACGATCCAGGAAGTAATCACGCTTGTCGTCTTCGCCGGCTTCGCGGTCCTCTATCTCGATGAGAAGATCACCTGGAACCATGGCGCCGGATTTTCCCTGATCGCGCTGGGCGCGTTCTTCGTTTTCGCCAAGCCGATCTGACCGCGGTCGCCGCGGGGACGAAGCCGCCCTGCTCTCACGGTGGCGGCGACGGCCCGCGCCGCGTCTCAGGAATGCGCGTCGAGGAACTGCCGGATGGTGGCCGCCGCGGCCTCTATATGCTCGGGCTCCTTCCACCGCTCGACCAGCATGGCGTCGGGCGCGAGCTGGACCACGCGCCGCGAAGTCGCCTCCGGGTGGTAGGCGTCGTTGCCCATCATGACGAGCAGCGGGACCGGACATTTCGCAATGAAGGCCTCGCCCTGGCTGAACAGGAAGTCGTCGCCGCCGAACAGGTTGCGCCGGAAGGCCGCGAAATCGTCATCGCTGGCCTCCGGATGCTGCGGTTTCACTTCCTCGGCCCAGCCGTCGAACATGTCGAAGAAGATCCGGTGGTCGCCGTCCAGGCCGATGGGCTGCAGCATCACGGCCGAGGCCACGCGCTCGGGCGCGGCGTGCGCCAGCTCGGCAATGAAGGAACCGCCGATGCACATGCCGACGACGTGGAAGCGCTCGATCCCCAGATGGTCCATCAGGCCGAGCTGGTCGTCGCGGTACGTCGCCCAGCCGTCGGTGGGACGGATCGGCGCTTTCGAGCTGCCCGCATTGCGCTGGTCCATGGCCACGACCCGGTAGCCGTCGGCCAGACGCGCCATCGGATCCCAGGTCATCCTCGGCCAGTAGGACACGGCCGAGCGCATGCCGCCCGGCGCCAGCGCCAGCACCGCCGCCGGCCCGTCGCCGTGTACCTCGTAATGGATCTCCGCGTCCCCGCGCGTGAATGTGGGCATCTTGGCCTCCCCTGCCTGTTGTGGGCGATCCTGCGGAGCGCGGCCGAGGCGGTCAAGCGCAGGCCGAAGCATTCCGAAAAAGGAAGGATTTCGGAACACTGTCGGTTCAGTCCACAATGCGCCAACTCGCTGCAAACATGGAGGCGTCGGTATTTCGGGCGGATTCCGGTCATTCGCTGCGGCGACGAGAGTTCTGCGATCACGAAAAGGAGCGGACATTCAGAACTGCGCAGGGCCGCGGGGCGTCTTTATGCGCTCAGCCTGCTACCTCGGCTTGTGGATCAGGGATCAGGTGCGTGTCGATTTAAGTCACCGCCTGTTACGCCAATTGCCTCTGCGACGCTCTCAATCAATTGCGCCGCCTGCTGAACAAGCGGCGCTGAACGGTCCACCCTGAGCCTTGCATAGCACTCCTCAATGTCTGAACTCGATAGGTGGGCATCTGCGCCGCGCAGGTCATAGACACCAAACAGTGGTGTCATTCGTTCATATGCGTAGGTTTCCTCAGTGTATTTTGCCAGCAGTGCCTGGAGCAGCTTGAGCGTTCCTTGATCAGACTTGCCTTCTTCAAGAGCGCTGACGAGGCTTTTTTTGTTGATCCGTTCAATCGTAGCCTTCACTACGTCCTTCGCGAGAGATCGTAGCCCGTTTTCATCCGTCGCGCGGAAACGGTGAACTCTGCCCTCTAACTCTTCGATCTCGTGGTGGTCCCTAAGTAGCGTTGCGCCAAACTTCGCCCGGAATACATTGTCGAGCCACGAAAGAGCGTTATGGATCAAGAATTCTGGTGATCTCGTGCTCGCAGGTTGGCAGGCCATTTGAGCCTGCATCAGTTCGGCGGAAACTCCCCCGTCTGGACGACAATTATGCGCAACCCAGATGCGTCGCTCCCATAGTGGACGGCGAGCGACATCATAGGCATAGGCGTTGATGAGACCAAGCTTATTGACGCCAAAATGTAGTGCCGAATCGGGGGAAGGGGAAACGCCGCCTGTGTTTCGGGTATACCACTGCATCATTGCGCCACGGCGAGATAAGAGATCGTTTATCACCTCAGGTTTGAACCAAAGATATTTTCCAATCTCTTCATAATTCAGCGTTCTTAGATCAACCCTTCCTCCACCACCGTCGACTTGGACCGTAAGTGTCTCATCCGGTTCCTCATATCCAATTCGGCAGGGCTCTGCGGCAGGTTCGATCCATTCGCCGCGCCACATTTCACCGGTCAAGAGAAACCGCCCGCCATCATCGCCACGAACACCCTGTGTGCTTTCTGTCTCGGTGGCCTCATCGTCGTTTCCCGAGAAATCTGGGACTTCCTCTTCTGGATCGACGTCAGTTCTCCACGCTTTGAACAATGCCCAAGTGGTGCCTGGGAAATCGCCTGATGCGTCGATTTCGTTGCACCGGGCTTCCAGTCTGTCATTCGCCTCTGATACGAGCGAACAGTCTTCCGGCCAGTCAAACTTTGGATCTTCCTGCAGGATTGCTCGACGTTGGCGGTAATAGTATAGGCGAAGTGCAGCATTTCTCGCTGCTAGGTAATCCTTGAGATACTCTGCTCTAATTTCGACGAGTGCAACGGCTCCGTCGTCCTTCCGTGTAAGCCTGACTACTTGCTCATATCCTTCATTGGGACGCAGCCAATAATCACCCTCTTCGAGAAGCCCGTAGGCCATTACAAAGTCTTGATTGATGAAAACCTGCCTTTGATGAGCGGAATTGAGGTGCTGAGTTAAAACGAGTCTAAATCCTAGGCGCTCGTCTGGATCGTCGTAGAAAGATTCGGCCTCAAAATACTGTCCGCCATCGCTCAAGTAGGGCGTTGTGTTGTCCAGAGACCAGCAGTGCCAATCTAGTTCTTCTGAACCGCGCCGAGTTTCCCGGAGGCTCCGACTTGTGAGAAGAAGGAGCTGTTATGGGAACACAATCGACACGGTATCCGACGGAGGTTCGCGAGCGGGCGGTCCGTCTGGTTTTGAATCACCAGGGCGAGCACGCCTCGCAATGGGCAGCGATCGACTCGGTCGCGGCGAAGATCGGCTGCACGGGCGAGACGTTACGGCGCTGGGTCCGGCAGGCCGAGCGCGACAGCGGCATGCGGGCTGGTACGACGACCGACGAGCGCGAGCGGATACGGACGCTGGAGCGCGAGGTTCGCGAGCTCAGGCAGGCCAATGAGATCCTGCGCAAGGCGAGCGCCTATTTTGCCCAGGCGGAGCTCGACCGCCCACTGAAGCGATGATCGCGTTTATCGACGATCACCGGGAGGCTCACGGGGTCGAGCCGATCTGCAAGGTGCTGCCGATCGCCCCGTCCACCTACCGTGACCATGTCGCCCGGCGTCGCGACCCTTCTCGGCTGTCCGCTCGGGCGCAGCGGGATGAGGCCTTGAAGGTCGAGATACGGCGCGTGTACGAGGAGAACTTCCGGGTCTACGGCGTGCGCAAGCTGTGGCGGCAGTTGAAGCGTGAAGGCTTCGATGTTGCCCGCTGTACGGTAGCGCGGCTGATGCGCCAGATGGGTCTGGAAGGGGCGATCCGCGGCAAGCGGATAAAAACGACGAGTGGCGACAAGGCGGCGCCTTGCCCGCTCGACCGGGTCAATCGCCAGTTCCGGGCGCCGGCGCCGAACAGGCTGTGGGTCTCCGACTTCACCTACGTGGCGACCTGGGCGGGCTTCGTCTATGCCGCCTTTGTCATCGACGCCTTTGCCCGGCGTATCGTGGGCTGGCGTGTCAGCCGCACGGCCCATGCCGGCTTCGTCCTCGACGCGCTGGAACAGGCTCTTCATGAGCGGCGGCCCGTGCGGAGCAACGGGCTCGTCCACCATAGCGACAGAGGAAGCCAGTACGTCTCGATCAAATACACCGAGCGGCTGGCCGAGGCCGGCGTCGAGCCGTCCGTGGGCAGTGTCGGTGATTCCTACGACAACGCTCTCGCCGAGACGATCAACGGCCTCTACAAGGCCGAGGTCATTCACCCGCGCGGGCCGTGGCGCTCGTTCGAGGCCGTCGAGTTCGCTACCCTCGAATGGGTCGACTGGTT